>JAAEQF010000418.1 GCA_024231695.1 FCB group bacterium | reverse complement strand
CTGTACTGGCCAATCAGATCAAAACCATCGATCGACCTGCTGACATACCTTCGTTTCTGGGGTATGCTCCGGGGCAGCTGATTGTCCAGTATGCGTCACCGATGGACAAAGGTTCGGTTTCCCGTTCCGCTTCAGGTAACCTTTCGGTCGGGATCGGCTCTATCGACGCTATCGCGGAGAAGTACGAAGTCACCGACATGCGTCAGCTTTTCCACGGAGCCACACCAAAATATATCAACGGTCAGGTGCATGACCTGTCCCGTCATTTTGTAGTCGAATTCGATCCTCAGGCCGATTTGGAAGAAGTATATCAGGCCTATCTGAACGATCCAGGTATCGAATCGGTCGAGAAAAATGGCATTCACGCCATGTATGCCACACCCAATGACGGCTATTTCAGCTATCAGTGGTATCATAATCAGACCAGCGATCATGATATCGATTCGCCGGAAGCCTGGGATATCCAGACCGGCAGTGATGCGATAATTGTCGCCGATCTGGATTCGGGAACACGGTATTTCCATCCCGACCTGGGTGGAGCCAACGCTTCCTATTCTAATCCGGAAGATTCGCGCGGTAACATGTGGATCAATGACGCCGAGTTGAACGGTTCATCGGGCGTCGATGACGACGGCAACGGTTATGTCGACGACTGGATCGGTTGGGATTTCATTTCCAGCACATCCAGCTGCTGGTCCGGTGAAGACTGTAGTACTGAGGACAATGATCCTCGCGACTTCAACGGTCATGGTACACACACAGCCGGTATTATCGGTATGATCAGCAACGACGGCTACGGCATGGCCGGAACGGCCGGTGGCTGGAACAGCGGTTCCCAGGCCGAATACGGCAATGGCGTTAAGGTCATGGCTCTTCGTATGGGCTATTCCTACAATTACGGTGGCACGGAATACGGAGTTGTTTTAATGGACGCCGCCGCCTCGGCCTTCTATTATGCGGCCGACAATGGAGCCAAGATCGCCTCCTGCAGTTGGGGTTCATCCAACAGTGGCGGTATCTCTTCCGCGGCCGACTACTTCATCGCCAATGGTGGTATTATTTGTGTTGCCGCCGGTAACGATGGCACTACGTCTGCAGATTATCTTAGCCAGCGCGGAGACTGTATCGACGTGGCCGCTACTGATGAAAACGATGACGCTGCCAGCTACACCACCTATGGAACCTGGGTTGATATCTGTGCCCCAGGCGACAATATTTACAGCACCTACCACGATCACTCTGACGAATCGACCACCTACTGGGCCTCCATGAGTGGTACATCAATGGCTACTCCGATGGTGGCTGGTGTCTGTGGTTTGATCTGGTCGCAGAATCCGACCTGGACAGCCGCTCAGGTTGAGACTCAGCTTTACACCAGTTCCGACGACATCGATGCCTATCTGTCCTCGTCCTATATTGGCAAGATGGGCGCCGGCCGGATTAACGCCTATAATGCGGTTAACACCGGCACCGCTCCACCGGTTGCGGCTTTCACGGCCAATACAACTTCGGGTTGTGCGCCGCTGACGGTTAATTTCACCGATGAGTCCACCGGTGATGTTTCCTCCTGGGATTGGGATTTCGGTGATGGCACAGGTACTTCGACGTCCCAAAACCCGTCATATACCTATACGTCCGGCGGCACCTACACCGTGGCCTTGACGGTCACCGGCGAGGGTGGAAGCGACACTGAGACCAAGACCAGTTACATCACGGTCAATGTCGCTCCGACAGCAGGATTTTCCGGCACGCCGACTTCGGGTGAAGTTCCAGTGACGGTCACTTTCACCAATTCCTCGTCAGGGGCAACGTCATATTCATGGGACTTCGGTGATACGGGATCTTCGACGGCCACCAATCCGAGTCATACCTACACTGCGGCCGGGACATACACTGTCACGCTGACAGCGACTAACGCCTGCGGCTCGGATGATGAAGTCAAAACCGACTACATCACCGTCACTTGCACGGCTCCGGTAGCCGATTTCACCGGTTCCCCGACTTCAGGCGACGCTCCGTTGACGGTCAATTTCACCGATGCCTCGACCGGGGCGACTGCCTGGTCCTGGGATTTCGGTGATGGTGTGGGTACCTCCACATCCCAGAACCCAAGTTACACTTATGACAATACTGGAACCTATACTGTGGCGTTGACGGTCACCAATTCCTGCGGTAACGATACGGAAACCAAGACGGATTATATTACCGTTACCTGCACTACACCGACGGCTGATTTTTCCGGCTCTCCGACCTCGGGTACTGTATCGTTAACAGTCAACTTCACCGATGCATCGACCGGGGCGACTTCCTGGGCGTGGGATTTCGGTGATGGCGTGGGAACGTCCACGGCACAAAATCCGAGTTATACTTATGATGCGATCGGAACCTATACGGTCGCGTTGACGGTCACCAATGCCTGCGGCAACGATACGGAAACCAAGGTCGATTATATCGACGTGCAGGAGGCTTCGGCCGAATATGCGACTTTACCGTACAGTACCGGTTTCGAGTCCGGTTCGTTTGACGATTACTGGTTTACTCAAAGTAGTAATTCCGAGGGTCGTATCCAGATAACATCGTCCTACACGCCGCGCGGGTCATATCATCTGGCAATGGATGACAATACCAATGGCAGCTCATATGCGCAGAATGAAGCCTGGTTGAAACTGAATCTGGCTGGAAAGAGCGATGTCGATCTGACCTTTTATTGGAAAGAGTTCAGCGACGAAACTCATACCCAGGACGGCGTCTATTTCTCGGACGACGGCGGCTCCAGCTTCACCAAGGTCTATAATCTATCCGGTGGCACATCCACTTATCAGCAGATTGCGCTGGATGTTGACGCCCTGGCTTCGTCGAACGGCCTGAGCTTAACCGGGACATTTGTGGTCAAGTTCCAGCAATACGACAACTATGGCTTGACTACCGATGGTATGACCTTTGACGACATTAGTGTCACTTCGAATGAGGCTCCGCCGGTAGCTGACTTCTCCGCCTCACCAACATCGGGCGTAGTACCGTTGTCGGTTACCTTCACTGATGCCTCCTCCGGGGCGACCTCCTGGAGTTGGGATTTCGGTGACGGCGTGGGAACATCCACGGCGCAGAATCCGAGCTACACTTACAATGCCATTGGTACCTACACGGTCACGTTGACGGCCACCAATGCTTATGGCAGCGATGTGGAAACCAAAACCGACTACATCAACGTTACCGAAGGCGGCGGCTGGACGGTCATCACTTATGATGATTTCGAAAGCGGCTGGGGTAATTATACCGACGGTGGTGGCGACTGTTCTCGCTACACCAGCGGTACCTATGCCTGTGGCGGCAGCGATGCGATCCTGATCCGGGACAACAGCGGTACATCCTCGTCCTTCTACCATACTTCCGGTTATGATGTTTCCGGATACAGCGAGCTGGAAGTTGAATTCTGTTTCTATCCCAGGAGTATGGATAACAGTAATGAGGATTTCTGGGTTCAGTACTATGACGGTTCGACCTGGCAGACCGTTGCAACGTATGCACAAGGCACCGATTTCGATAACGGCACCTTCTACAACGAAATTGTAACTATCTCCAGCGGTAGTTACAATTTCCCGTCCAACGCCAAGCTTCGCTTCATGTGCGATGCCAGCGGCAATCGAGACTACGTCTATATCGATGAAGTCGAGTTCCGGGGTATGAGCGGCACCAGCGCGCTCGGCGAGCCGAACCTGATGACCGGAAATACGCCGACTATGCCGGATGAGTTCTCACTCTTGCAGAACTATCCTAACCCGTTCAATCCATCAACAACCATAATGTTCACTCTGACCGAACAGACTCATGTCCGCCTGGATGTTTACAACATCGTCGGCCAGAAAGTGGCCACGCTAGTTGATAATTCTCTTGGTGTAGGCGAGCATACGGTTACCTGGAATGCAGGAAATATGCCCAGCGGCATATATCTGTATCGCCTCCAGACTGATCAATTCGTGGAAAGCAAACGGATGATGCTGGTCAAGTAAATCGCCGATAGACATATCGGTAAGATAAAAAAAGGGACAGCCACACAGGCTGTCCCTTTTTATAGTAATTGGAAAATATTTTCTATCAGGTGTTTTCCGGCTTGACGATTATTCCTCGATTGGCCCGACCATCCATTTTGATAACTATGGGAGAGTCGAAGTGAAAATTGCTGGTATAAGCCCTTCTCTTCACCGCTTCCCGGTCGGCCAGCCAATCCCAGTCGAGAAAATCATCGGCAGCATCAGCGTTAATGGTAAAATAACCGATTTGGAAAGCGGTCAGATTCTGAAAAAAGTGTGTGCCCTGTGACGGCGTCACTTTCATGTCGTCAAATCCGGTTTCGATGATAACCCCGGCGCCGGAAATCTGTTCCCAACCAACGGGGATACCCAGCCAGGGATCAGCCGATCCCCAGCGGCCGATACCGACCAGTAGGTAGGGCCGCTTCAGCTCGATCATCTCCAAATTGAACAGACCTATTTCCCGGGCCACTTCCCTGCTTTTAGAACGCTCAAAGAGGCTGCGATCAATGGCAATTATATCATGAATATCATCCACGACACCATTACCGAGAACGCTCGTGCTGCGGCAGAAATGACGCCCCTCGTCAACATCGTCAAGTTCCAACTGGCTGATTTCATGACGCAATACCATCGGTCGCATCTGCAAAAGACGAAATTCCCTGGGTTGTCCCCGGTTCACTGACAGATTTACCGAAAATTCCAATTCCACCGGTGAACTGATCCCGCGACTACCCAGATTCATGATAGTCGTCAAAATCTCTGACAGCGGAAAAACGTCATTTTTCAATATCGAGGCGAAAGTGATGATCCGCACTCCGTCTCGAGACAGCCCGTCAAAAATGGCATTATTTTCATGGGAATAAGTGGAAGCCAGCGGTCCCAGTACATCGTCGCTTTCAGCCGCATCCAGACCGAGTTTGAGCAGAGTTGATTCGCGGCTGTGATCATAGTCGGCCTCCGGTTCGGGAATCTCCAAGGCATAGAATTCCTTTTGCGAATACGAAACCGAATCCTTGGTCGAGGAAAACTGTACTATATGGCGTGGAAATTTGGGGCAGAAACGAATGGTTGCGCCACCTTCGACAACAATAATACCGAGTCCCAGGGCCACGGACACGATTCCATCATCGGATTTCATCGGCGGGATGGGATAAAAGTTATGTGAGCGGGCCACTCCCGAAAAATCCGGGTAGAAACGCTGATGATGAGTTTGGCCGACCAAACGCTGAATAATAACCGCCATTTTTTCCTCTTCCAGCCGATACGGTGTCGCCCTTATATAGGCTTTGGCCCGATTGGAAAAAGTGGAAGCATACACCCGCTTAACGGCCGACATCAATTCAATCAGACGGGCTCCCAGATCACGATGATTGTTGGGCAACATGTAGGTGGCGTATACTCCGGCAAACGGCTGGTATTGCGAATCCTCTAAAAGACTGGAAGAGCGGATAGCCAGTGGATAAGTCGTGATCCGCAACAAGTCGCGCAGCCAGACTTCGGCGTAACCGGGTAAATCGGCGGCAACAAAACGACGTGTAATCTCTTCGTCATCGTCAGAACTCAGCGCAAAGTCTCCAAGGTCATTCAGATCCAGAAAATCATCAAATACGTCGGTACCCAAAATCACTGTCGGCGGCACAGCGATATCGATATCTTTAAACTTATCCCGAATGTGATGCGTGGTAAACAGGGTGCTGGCAAAAGCCAGCCCGCGCCCTTTACCTCCCAAAGAACCGCCGCCGATGCGAGCAAAACTGTCCGTGGGATCAAAATCATCCGGATCGAAATCAACGATTATCCCTCGATGCTGAGCGATATGATATTCGCGTAGAGATGAGATCAACGACTGCCTGAGCTCCTCCACAGATTCATAGTCGGTCACCTTTTGCGGGCGCAATTTATGAGCGAGAAAGAATTCGGTACGGGCTTTGAGCCAGTTGGAAAAGTGGTTTCGTTCGGCATGGAAAAGAATACTCTCTTCCGGAATTGTATGTATTTTCTCTTCCAGTTCGCGCAGGTCACGAGCCCGGTCAACTTCTGAGCCATCAGGCAGACAAAAAACAAAATCGCCGAAACTGAAATATTTTTTCATGAATTTGCGGAGTTGGTGAAGCAGGCGGGGCGAGTTTTTCAAGAGAAAAGAGGCGCCGATTCTATGGGCCTGTTTTTCAATCCCGGTTTCTTTGGATTGTAGCAGGATGGGGATATCGGGATGCATCTCCTTGACTGCGCGGGCGAAGGCAATACCGGCTTTGGGATCGGGACGGCCTTCCCGCGGAAAACGGACGTCGGATATGATTCCCAGAATAGACTCGTGATAATTCTCATAATACTCCCAAGCAGCCTCATAAGTTTCGCAAAGCAGGATTTTGGGGCGAGCCCGGAGGCGAAGCATTTTATGGGCCAGGTTGACGCCCTCGGCAATAACATCATGCGAGTGACGAATAAGCTCGGTATAGATAATTGGCATATAGGAAGAATAAAATTTGACGTTATCCTCTATCAAAATAATTGATTGCACTCCGACCAATTCAGTGTCCCGTTTGACATTGAGGATATCTTCGATACATTTGATTATGGCCAAAAGGATATTGAAGCTGCCCTGCCACATGAAAACCTTGTCGAAGCAGGAGACATCGTGACCGGCCACCAGATCATTTAGTTCACGGGCGTCATAGGTCAGAAGGACCAGTGGGATATTAAGGCCCTCGTTACGAAGTTTCTGGGCGAAATCGAGGACATGAAGGTCTTCCAGATGTAATGTGGTAATAATCAGATCAAAGTGAATATCTCCACGGGCAATCATCTCCAGCGCTTTCTGGCCGCTGGAAACGCGAGTCAATCCTGGTGTATGAGACAGATTGAGACCGATATACTCATTGAGCAGCATTTCATAGAGATGGCCGTCTTCACCAAGAATAAAGGAATCATAAAGGCTGGAGACGAGAAGCACGTCATTTATCCGGTTGCGCATTAAATCCTGAAAACGGACAAAACGATTGTTGTAGCCGTGTTCAAGATCCAACTGATCGTAATCTTTCATCGATATTCCTTCTTCAGTCAGCCACTCACCCAAAAGGGCATTAGATTTACGCATCATAATATGAAAGAACGGAGGTAAAATCCAGTCGTTTTAATCTATCGGCAAACTCGCGGTTTTCATTGATTTGAAGCCAATACAAATTTGTTATATAAAAATGTCTGATTGGCAACGTATATTCGCAATACGAGGAAACTTACAACTAGGAGGTACTTTAATGGGGAAATCCAAGAGCTATGACTGGAGCCAATTTATCGTCAAAATCGACTTAAAGGTATCTTCGAGTAAGGTATTTCAGGCCTGGACCGATGAGCGCAAAATTGTCAAATGGTTTGTGGAAAAGGCCAATATTGAACCCAAAAAAAATGGACGCCTATATCTTGAATGGTTAACCGGTGGCAATTCGGACGATAAGATTATCGCCATACGCAAAAATAGTCTCTTTCACTTCCCGTTCGGGCCTGACGGTGAAGAGGTTAAAGTTAAGATTAGAAAAATCACCGGCGGTTCGGTATGCGAAATCCATCAGTTCAACATGAAAACCGGTCCAATGGACAAGGTCAACTGGCACATGGATTGCCGAGCCGGCTGGACATTCTTTCTGACCAACCTGAAAGCATACCTTGAGCACGATCTTGATCTGCGCAGCCGAAATCCGAAAAGAAGTTACAAACACGGATTTGTAAACAGTTGACACTCAATCATAGAATATCATAAACACAGTTTTTCAGAGATTATGGCCGGTTTCGCCCTTATTAGCATTGAATACAGACTCGTTTCATGCATATATTCATAGGTGAAAATTCCAATGAAATAGCGGTGAGAGCTTGCCGCCGATTAATTTTTCGAGTGTATTGAAGCGCTTGAAGCCTGGGAGATATCATGAGAAGAACCGAGCATAAATGCGGCGACATCACAGAGTTTGAAACAATATCTTCCAGCGCCGATGTTGGTTATCTGGGCCTTTTAACAACCGATGGGTATCCTCGAGTGATACCGGTCAATTTCGCCACCGAAGGCGAAACGGTTTATTTTCACGGAGCCATCGAGGGCGAAAAATATGACCTTCTGAAAGAATCACCCAAGGTCACCTTCAGCATGAATTTGGTCTATTCCTATATACCTTCATACTGGACCTCGAAAAAAAGCGCCGGAACGGCAACCATGTTTTATAAATCGGCGCTGATCAAAGGCCGGGGAAGTATTGTGACCGATGAACAGGAGAAAGCGTTTGCTTTGAACCTGCTCATGAAAAAACATCAACCCGAAGGAGGATACCAGCCGATCACCGCCGATGATCCTCTCTACGAACATATTTTCAAGGCCACGGCCATATTTCGTATAGATGCCGACCAGATTGATATTAAAATCAACTTCCGAAAAAAGAAAAGCCGCGAGTATAATCTCGGACTGATCAAAAACCTCGAAAACCGCGGAATGGGACGAGATCTGGCCACCGCCGCCGAGATTCGAAAGATTTTAGAAGACTAAGCCTCTTTGTTGAATCAAATAATTGGATTGCCATTCACAATTGGGCAATATATATATCGAATAACAAATCCAATAGGGAGTCGATGATGCCAATTCCCGATAAGCTGATCCGTCAGACTATTCAATCCGTAAATGAAGCCATACATGTGATTGACACTGAATTTAGAATTCAGTATTATAATGAAGCCCTGATAGATTTCTGTCAGAAGTCCGGCTTTCCAATCGATGACCCCTCAAATCTCTTACTATTTGATCTTTTCCCATTTTTGTCTAACAAAATCAAGGAAGAATACGATCTTGTTTTCCGTACGGGCGAAACGCTGGTCACCGAAGAGGAGTCCCAAGTAAATGATATGGAGGTGATTACCAAAACTCAGAAAAAGCCAATCCTTGACGGAGGGCGAGTAAAATATATCGTCACCCTGTTGGAGGATGTTACTGATGCGAATTTGGCCCGGCAGGCTTTAAGCGATAGCGAAGCTTTCAACCGGGCCGTAAT
>JAAEQF010000417.1 GCA_024231695.1 FCB group bacterium | reverse complement strand
CGCCGTTATACCGTTGTCAAACACTACGTTGCCTGCGGTGCCGGCTGTCGTAAAATCAACCTCTCCGCTGATCACGTTCGCGCTGCCCAGCGTAATCACCTGGTCCGCTGTAACTGTCTCAAAACTGCCTGTGCCGGTTACCGTCAATGCAATACCCTGCGTGATCGCACCAGTCGTTGCCGTGACGCTTAAATTACCACCTACCGTTCCGTCCACAAGCGCATCTATATAAAGATCATTGACCGCATCCACGTTCCCATCCAGGTTAACGCCTCCGCTGTCAACAAAGGTGATGTTGCCAAACTCCTCATTACCAGTCAAATCCGCTTTGAGTGTTACAGCATCCCCAAAAGCGTTGCCAATATTGTCAAGGATAATGTTAGAACCCGAGTCTCTCGTGATAAAGGTAGACGTACCCGCTACCGTCCAGGCTCCGCCCGTCTGCGTGATGCCGCCCAGGGTGGCTGTCGCGCTCAAATCACCACCTATATTCGACGTGCCAAAATCAATCGCCTGGGTGTTAACCACCGTGGCATTCCCGCCAGTGTCCGTGGTCAATACCAGTGTGCCGTTCGTTAAATCCAAACCGCTTAAATTAACAACACCGGAATTG
>JAAEQF010000416.1 GCA_024231695.1 FCB group bacterium | reverse complement strand
GCTGGGCTGCTGTTCAATTTCCAATAACCACGCAAGTCCGGTTCAGAGCCTGATAGCTCCTGATCTTTTGTGGCGAGAACCTCTGCCTGACTTTTAGCCCGAGCCCAGACCCTAAAATCATCGATATAGCCATCAAAATGACCGCCGTTAGAAGACCAGGCGCCGATCTGGAATTCGGCGGCCGTGTCGGCTATCGAGTTGGAAAGCGCAGCAGAGATTCCCTGACTCACGCCGTCCAGAAAAACTTCACCTGTCCCATCGAGAGCGACATAAACAACCGCCAGATGATACCACGTGTCGAGTTCTAGATTCTGCAGGAGGTCTATATCCGCGATATCCGCGATGTTGTTTGTTGATCCATCGGCTGTGGTGAGAATCCTTACGCTGTGCACACCGCTATTCTCGAGTAACCGAATCGTATAGGACTTATTGGGCGCCCCCTCGGATTTTGTCACAATCGAATAATCCGCGCCGACAGGAAACGATATCAGCTTTAGCCAGGTTTCGAAAGTAAAATCACTTGTCAGGTCGAGACCCGACTGGTCTTGATCTGGGATGAATAGATATTGATTTTGGTTTATGTCAAGTATGATTGAAGACGCGCTTCCGGCGCACGACGCCCTGATCTGCTCTGCTGGATTGGGTCGATCGGTTCCCTCCGGCGATACCGGCCGGCCTCACGTCGGTCACCTGGTTTGGGTTCTCCTCTCCAAGCGCCAGGGTCGATGTTGTAGAGGGTGATACTAGTGCAAAAACGGCAAGAGAGAAAAAAGTAACGCGAAAGCGATATGCAGATTTCAGAAGACTCCCCCGCCTCTGTAGATGGAACCTGATACTGACTGGGGCCGCGACGAGCGCCAGGCTTCTAACCTTCGATCGGATGGTTTGTTCCGGCATCATTAATCCTCCTGGTTTTTTGGTATGTTCTACATAGATAGCGTACACGTTCGGTTCAAGAAAAGATAACTGTCGAGCCGCAGTTACCATCAT
>JAAEQF010000415.1 GCA_024231695.1 FCB group bacterium | reverse complement strand
TTCAACATCTCATGATTGTACCGACGATTGCGAAAGCGATACTTGGGCAACCATGGCCCGTTTTGGACGTATGGTTGACGCCTCTTGTAACGGCTCCGTAAACGGTACTTATACTCTGGACATTGAGTACATTAATGATAAGACGGCTGGTGGAGCGATTCAGACCGAATCCGGTATCTGGACTACCAACCCGGTCATGTGGTTGACTACTCCATGCCGTCCCGAAGTCCACGCACCGGCTTATAGTGATGACGCCGGATCTGGCTATGGTGAATGTTACACCGATTTCCCGCTGGTTCTTCAGCCGGATAGTTCGATTACAAAATCGTTCACCATGGAAAACACCGGTTTGCAGGACAACGCCTTCACGATTACGCCGGTTTATGACGATGGTGATGGCTGGATTGTCGCGACTCCGAACAGCGGAACGATCCTGGCCGGTCTCAACAACACCGTTATTATTGATATCACTTTCAACGTTCCGGCCGGCGCGCCCGATCCTTCCGCCTGGTTTGCCGACATCGAGATTGATCACGCTGCCGAAGGCAGCCCGCGGATTTTACCGGTCTGTTTGACGGTTGCTTCCAAGTTTGTCTATCCACAGGAAGCTTTCATCGCCACGACCTGTAAGGAACTGCGCGTTTATAACAATGGTGAGCTGAGCGGTGACGCTGATACCGCTTCGCTGGACTTCAACGGCGACTGCGATACGCTTCACCCCAATGCTAACGCTCAGAGTTATCTCTACACTGGCGCTCCAGTGTTTAGTTATATCAAGGGTGATGATACGCTGCTGTTCACTTCGGCTTTTGGTCGAAGCTTTGTCGAGGATAATTCTTTACGTCCGATCGACAGCTTCTCGCTCATTCCCGATACGTCGTTGTACCCCGGTGATTCGTTGTACCTCGGTCTCGGTATTGCCGATGCTATTCGGACGAAATTCTACACGGCTGACTCAGCCATCGGTGTTATCGCCGAATATTATTCGCCTTCGGACGGAGCCAATTGCAGCTTCGTTATCCAGAAAATCAAATTCTGGAACCGAACCGCTGATACTATTTGGGGCGTAACCGCTGGTGAAGCGTTTGACTGGGATGTTCCGACTGACTGGAATTATGACACTTTGGCCATCGTCAACTCCGGTAACACATCCGGTTATGACAGTACCCGTATGTTGATTTATCAACAGGGTATTGAGCTTAATGACGACTCGATTAGCGAATCGTACGAGGTGGGATGTGGTCAGCAGTCGGACGACCGTTTTGCCGGTGTAGCTCCTGGCCCGAACACCTTCTGGATGAACGCTCAGACCCTGGGTAACCCGACCTGGGTTTACACTACCGGTCCTTATGGGTTCCTGGCTCCTCTTCCAGCCGGTGCTACTCATGCGATGATGACGGCCGTAGATACTCCATATGTTGATTTGTCCGTCAGCCGCTTGGAACCAATTGTCGATCTATGGGAATCGCCGAACGACGATACTCCATATGTTGATCTGTCCACTCTGGTATCTTTCGGCTACTATGACTTAGCTCCCAATGATACCGTATGCGCGATTAAGATCCTGTCTACATCAAGGGATGGTTTGACGTATATGGAAGAAATGGTCGATTACGCC
>JAAEQF010000414.1 GCA_024231695.1 FCB group bacterium | reverse complement strand
TTGGAGGACCTCGGTTTCGGTGAGCGTCACAAGAAAAGCATGGCTTTCCCCGAGCCCGGGAGCGCCAACGGTTGGCTGCCCCGCCGAGAGTTGCGGCACCATTTTGATGTGTTGGACCGTTTGCTGGTGACCAAAACCGATGTAAAGAACGAGAACAACATCACCGCTGAAACCAATGTGAATGCCTATGAATACATCGGTCGGTCGTACCGTTACCTGTCCAAGCAGCGTAACAACGGGGACGTCATCAATTACCTGTACGACCAGGGCCGCCGTTTAACCGGCATCGAAACCAAAAATAAAAACGAAAACTTGATCAATAAATACGTTTACGGTTATAACAAGAACCATATGAAAACCTTTGAGCAGCGGGTACATGAAGAGAACAAGGGCGACCGTTTCGCTTACGATGCGGTACAGCGTTTGACCGGTGTAAAAATGAATGTTCCGGAAGCGGAATTACCCAATGCGGACACGGTTGAATTCGAAAAATCCTGGAACGCGCAATACGATAAGGTAGACAACATCCTGAACCT
>JAAEQF010000413.1 GCA_024231695.1 FCB group bacterium | reverse complement strand
GGCACGACAAAAGACGGCACGGGCTCGGCGTCAATCGGAGTAACCGGCGATTTTGGCGCGGCCATTGACCTGCTCTATACGGTTGAGATTGATGACGTTAGCGGAGGCACCGAAAACGGGGAGGCTACCTTCCAATGGCGCACAAGTGAGAATGATGTTGACGACTGGGAAGAAACCGGAGTTGTAACCCGTGCCACTCCTGCCTATGCTCTGAGCGCTGACGGGCTGGGCGGTGGGCTCTCTGTCGAGTGGGTGGGGCGGGTTGGGAATGACTTTGCGCTGGCCGACGAATGGCGATGGACGGCCAAAGCAACTTATGGGTCCGAGCGCCTACTTGACCAGGACCGCCAAACCTTCTGGAAATCCACGAACGATAATGAAGAAACAATTATTATTGATTTGGAAGAAGCGACACTCGTCACGGCGGTTGTAATCCATGACCATAATTTCACAGAAGACGCCACCATAACAATACAAGGAAATGCTTCAGACTCCTGGGGATCGCCCACGTATGAGTATGAATTCACGGCCATTACAGATCCCTTATTTGTCTACATTTCAGAGACGTTTCGATACTGGCGAATCCTGATAGAAGATGACACGAATTCAGACGGCTTTATCCAGATTGGCAATATCGGACTTTTCGAATATTTGGAGCTAACCAGCCCTAACTCGACATGGGGATCCTCGGAAGTGTACGCCCTCAAAACTCAGGAAAGCGAGAGCATCCCTGGCCGCGTTCGTGAATATTTCCACGCGCAACAGCGTCAATGGGTGATGCCCTTCCCGGAAGTGTTTTCAAATGATGATGTTGACAGCCTCATTGCGATGCAAGTGGCTCTGATAGATAGCACCACGAAACGGATCAAATCGCTTTGGGTCAACTGGTTTGCCGAAGATGTGGCGTATATGGAGTTAATGCGGTGGCGAAATATGCGGGAATTTACTCGTAATTTTCGGTCATATCTGCTGAATAATGGCGTCAATCTGATTTTTGATGAGATCGTCAAAATCTCTTCAGATACTGAGGATGATGTCGGCGGCGGTGGGGGGCCAGCGGCATGAGTCGAGCCTTCACAGATTTATATTTTAAGGCGTTCCAATCCGGGGCGAGGCCTCTGATTATGGCCTATGTTGGTTCCAACCTGGGGTTGCGGTGCTTTGGCAAACACTATCCATCAGAAGCGCAAGCCGGCACAACGCTTGAAAACATCATAGAGCGGGGGGACCGGGTTTTAAATTTCGGGGAATACCGACAAGCGGTTTCTGAGAACAGCGAAGATGTCTTGCAATTCATGACAGAGACTCGCATGGCCGCGTATACGCTGCAATGTGATAATGCGGACGGCTTTTTTACTGAGTTGTCAAGTCGTGAAATTTTTATCAATGGTGACTTGCTCCTGTACCAGGGGTTTGACTATCCGGATTTCACATTTTCAGATTTTATTCCGCTCTTTAACGGCAAGATACACAAATACGATATTGATTATACAAGCATACGGTTTCACGCAACGCAGACCGTGATCGCCCCGCCAGCGGACACACCGGCTGTCGAGGTTACAATAACTTACGATAGTCAATTTGACGGCACATAATTATGGCAGCTTTCGATACTCCACATGGGATTGCAACGGATTCAGCAGGCAACATTTTTGTCACTGATATTGGCGCGGACCTAATCCGAAAATTTGACACTGACGGCACTCCTGTCACTTCCTGGGGATCGTCAGGAACCGGAAACGGTCAATTTGACGGTCCGGAGTCTATCGCCTGCGACTCTTCCGGGAATGTCTATGTTTCTGATGTTGGAAATAATCGAATCCAAAAATTCACGAATGCCGGGTCATATACCGACAAGTGGACGGGTTTCACAGAAGTAAGCGGAATTGCGATTGACCAGGATGATAATGTATTTGTTGGCGACAAGAACGGGGCCGACTCCGGGCATATCGAAATATACAACACCAACGGCGTATTCCAGAGCGCGGAAAGCCCAACGGGTCTTGACGATTATATGTATTTGACAGCCGACACAGACGGGTGGCTGTGGATTTGTGATGTTAAAAATGATAGGGTCATCAGGTATGGCGACACAGAGACGATAGTTGATTTTGGAGAAGCTGCGTTTGCAACCGCCTCTTACAATTCAGTCATGTTCTATCTCAGCAACGGCAATAATGAAATCATGATCTATGATTCGGAATTGGTGTTGATTGATACCTTTGGTACGGGCGGACATGGCGATGGGGAATTTGACGACCCGACAGATCTGGTCATCGATACAAACGGAAATATGTGGGTTGTTGACCAATCCAACGCCAGGATCCAAAAATTCGGCATAACTGTGGAAATCAACGATCCTGATTCCCCGCCCACGCCTGACGGCTCCCCAGACGGCGGGAACACACCGGGGCAAGAGTCCGACGCAGGCGATGATGACACACTAAGCCCTGATACGCCTATTCCCATACCGACGCCGGATGATTATGATTATCCAGGCAACAACCAAACGAATGTCGCTCTTCCGCTTATCTATGGCGATATGACCGTCAACAGCGACTCCGGGGCCTGGGTGTGTCCATTGATAGATCGGATTAACAGCGTGTATTGCGTGTCAGGGTGGCCCGTCCAAAGCGTGGCGCAAGGCAATACCCTAACCGTGTACCTCAATGGAGTGGAAACCGGCTCAGGCTGGACATTTGACGAATCCGATAATTATGAGTCTAAAGGCTATATTGCGACGTTGACGTTTGACTCTCCGCAAGGCAATAATGTAGTGACTGTCCATTGTCGAGGCAAGGCCACCGGCGGCGTGGTTATCCGGAACCCGGTATCAATTATAGATGATTGGATGGATTACGTCACGGCGATTTTAGGCCGCGATTCCTGGGAAAAGGACGAATCTAATTTTGCGCAAGCCTACACGCAGGCCGAGGAAAACGGGTATGATGCGGCGGGTGTGATCGCCTCACAGAATACGCTTGGGTTTTGGCTCCGCAATATTCTCAATTCCTTTTGGGGGACGTTCAAATTTTCGTCAACCGGCGCAGTGCAACTCTTTTTCCGGTCCCTCATCGATGAGGACAATATCCTGGAAACGTTTCTGGAAGAAGACGCGGTAACTCTTCAAGTCGGCAAGGACATCAAAAATATTGTTAATCGTGTCATCATTAATTACGCTAAAAGTATTTCTGAGATTGACAGGCGATTCAAAACAGGCGGCGAACCGTTCTACTTCCGGACTGCAGATAACGCGAGTTATGAGGATACGCGATCTGTGTATCGGTTTGGGCCTCGGACGCTGAATCTGAATTTCGATTGGAACCGGGTCACGTTGTCTGTCGAAACGATCCAAAACGCGGTGCTCCTGGCATTCAACGACCCGGAATTC
>JAAEQF010000412.1 GCA_024231695.1 FCB group bacterium | reverse complement strand
GGGGATGCTGACCGAAATTTTTAAAAACTGGCACATGCACAAGCGATTCGATGAAATCCTGGCCTATACCCTTGGTGAAAAAATTGAAAAAATCTCGGATAAATGGACTTACTATCTCAAGAAGAAATATTATCCTCAGATATCCGATTATGATTTGCCCGACAAAGATGCCGTTCGGTTGACCCGACGTGAATTTGCCGTTCGCCCCGTTCCGGTGCAACTGGTCAATGACCGGGGAGAACTCGAAGAGTGGGTTATCTATAAGGCCAATCGGGTCGGTTACAGCGCCATCTACATGATGCCGGCTGACGGCGACAAGAAAAGAGCCGTGACCCTGCTCAAGGGCGAACGATCGGCCGAGTTCGAATCGTTGCATTTGCTGACCAGCGGCGTCGATCAATTCGACAATCGCTTGTTGGCTTTTTCCTCCAAGTCCAAAGAACGTGATGTCCTCTATATCTATGACCTTCCGCAAAGGAAAGTCACCCAGAAATACGAGTTCACCGACCTTGCGGCGGTGTCCTCACCGAGATTTTCGCCCGATGGTTCGCATATCGTCTTCACCGGCAACCGTAACTCCGGTTATGCCGATCTATACCTGCTCGATCTGGTCTCCGGTCAACTCAGGCAACTCACCGATGATATATACAATGATCTCGATCCCTGCTTTGAGCACGACGGCCGGACCATCGTTTTTTCGTCTGATCGTGGTGAGGATGGATATGAAGGCTTCCATTCGCTGTACCGTCTGGATATATCCGGTGGCGGTCTAAAACGGCTGACTTTTGGCCGTTTCCATGACCGGGGCCCGTCGGCCAGCCCGGATGGCAGCCAAATAGTCTTTTCCTCCGATCGCGGGGAGATCGAGGCTTTCAATATTTTCAGTCTTAAACGCGATGGTCGTCTCGAAAGAGTCACCGAATATATCACCGGAGCTTTTGATCCGCGTTTCGGGGCCGACGGCAAAGAGTTATACTTTTCTGCTTATCAGAATCGTGGTTTTCATGTCTTCAAGGTCGCTCCCCAGGAAACTACACCGGTGGTGGCCAACTACGCTCCGACCATCAACGGTCGTTGGTCGCCGGGGCGATTAAACGCCCAGACCGGCGCGGCGGCAGTCAAATATCAGACGGACTATTCCCTCGATATTGCCCAGTCGGTAGTGGCTTATGACGGCGTATTCGGCACAATTGGCGGAATACAGGCGGCAGTCAGTGACGTTTTGGGCAACAACACTTTTATTATATTGCTGTCCAATACCGCCCGTGATAAAAGCAATCTTCTATCCAGTTTCAATGTCGGTGTAAATTATCTGCGGCGAACCTCCCGACTCAACTGGGGCTTCGGCGCCTTTCATCTCTATAATGAATACTACAATGATTTTGATGGATACTACTTCGAACGCCTGATCGGCGGAGCTCTTTATGCATCATACCCGATTTCAAAATTCGATCGGATTGAATCGTCGGTTTTTCTGCGGCATAGCGACAAGGATATTTTCGACCGGCGCAATCGCCGCAAAGCAATTCTGGTCACCCAGCTTTTCAGTCTGGTAACCGACAACACTCTTTGGGAACCGACTGGCCCGCTTGAAGGGCGGCGGATCAACCTGACCATAGGCCACACTTTTGATCTCAAGTCGGGGCGGAATTTCAGTCGCCAGGCTTCGATTGATGCCCGACATTATCTTCGTTTGCGCCTGTTTTCCAGTATCGCCAGTCGCGTTTTTGCCTATACTTCGGCCGGCAAAGAACCACAACGCATTTATCTTGGCGGAAGCTGGTCGTTCCGTGGTTTCAGCCGCCGGCATTTTTATAATCGCAACATTTTATTCAACTCCGAGGAAATCCGGTTTCCGTTAATCAACGATCTGGTCCTCGGCTTCCCCATCGGCACTTTTCACTTGCGCGGGATAAGAGGCGCGCTGTTTCACGATGCCGGGACCGCCTGGGACAGCAAATGGCGGGGATGGAAAGGTTCCTTTGGAGCCTCCGTACGGATTGCCCTGGGGTATCTGGTGGTGCTTCGATTTGATTTCTCGCGAACCCATGATTTTAGGACCGTATCCGACTTTACCCGGACAGACTTCTTCTTTGGCTGGAATTTCTGATGATAAAGATCCGGATAATCGCCGCCCTGCTTTTGATAATTTTTATATCCGGATGTGCCGGGAATAAGAAATTATCCCGGGACGAGGGGCCTTTTGGACCTGTTTGGCCCACTCAACAGGCGATCCAGACCGGTAATAATGTCGAAATGTCTTCTTTTCAGGGTGATCTCAAAATCGTCCATGAAAGGAAAACCAGGGGTTCTATCGACAGCCCTATATTTGTTGGCGACAAGTATGTTGGATTTTCCACGACCCGCCGTCGATTTGTAATTCTGGATCGAGAAACCGGCAAACGGACTTTCCGCTTTAAAAGCAAGAAAGGTACCTTAACCGATCCGATTATTGAGGATTCATTATTAATACTGCTGAAACAGTCCGACCCCGTACGCCTGCAGACAATTAACATGTTTTCCGGCAAAGTTATCCGGGAGAGACGATTAAAAGAATTTCATTCCGGGTCGATAATGGTATTAGACAGTCTTATTTTGGGCGCCGGTCAGGGTCTAACGGCTTTGAACCGGTTCACTCTGGAAACGCTTTGGGTGCAAGGATCAGGGGAGAGGGTCGTGTCGCGGCCGGTCTCCGATGGAAAGATGATTTATTTTGTATCCGCTAATCGCCATGTGCAGGCCGTTGGTTCCGACAGCGGCAACGCTGTTTGGGAGATGACGACTTCGGCCGATATCATTGGCTCCCCGACCCTTGGAAGCCATCTTTATCTGAGCGATATAGAGGGCCGAATAATCGCCCTGACCCCCGATCGGGGAGAGATTGTCTGGGAAACCGAGCTTGATTATCCGTCCTGGAGTAGTGTGGCCGAGTTTGAAAAGCTGATCTATTTCGGCGGCAACGACGGTATTGTCTATTGCCTCTCGGCCGATGACGGGTCTGTTGTTTGGGAGTACGAGACAGACGGAGTCGTCACTGCGCCACCGGTTGTTTTTGGAGATGCCGTTCTGATCGGTTCTCTGGATCGACATTTCTACAGCCTGGATCGACGCACCGGGGAGCTATTTGATCGTCATCGACTTGAAGGCGCCGTAACTGAAGCCGCCGCTGTGCATGGCGACCAGATATTTGTCGGCTGTCGCAATAATCGCATTTATATATTTGAGGCCAAGTGATGAAACGCAATATTAATCTCAGTGAAAAGAATCTGAAAACCGATTTGAAAAGACTGACCGGCGAAATTATCCATGAATTCTTCATCCTCTGCCGCAAAGCCGGAATTTATTCGATCGATCATCCGATGGTCAAGGACGCTGTAGGGCGGCCTTTTCTCTGCTTCCAGAAGTTGTTTGGTTTTAAAAAATATTTCAGTCTGGTTTTGACCGAGGGCAAACTCTACGCCAACAATATTTATCAGAGTGATTCCAATTTCATCGACAATCTCAAAGATTATATGCAGACCCTTGAAATCCACTCCTTACTCTTCGATGAGACTATTTTACCTGATGATTTGTTGCTCTTTGTCGGCCGTCTGGTCAAACGCCTGCCGGTCTCTGATCCCGATTTTCATATGCACAAATATCTGGAAAAGCATAATCTGCATTCAATCCGAGTCAATGATCCTCTGGCCATTAAGCTTTTCGAAACCGGTTTGCGTTATCGGGACGATGTGGTTGAGGACTTCTCTATTCGCCGCGTTGTGGCCAATCACTTCTCCGGAGAAATCGATCCGGCCATGAATTTTCTCAGCGGTGGATATGATGATGCCGAACGCCAGAGCCGTGAGATCGGGATTGACTTTCATCCCGAAATAGTCAATTTCATCCTGCCTGAAAAATTCGCTCAGTTGCGGCCCTCGGAACTGCTTCAACTGGCTGATAAATTTCTGGATGCTGCCGGCGAAGAAGGTTCGGCCGTTGCCGACAAGCTAGCCCTTTTGGTACGTTCTTTCGATTTTCATCCCAAGCGGGATATTCTGCTCGATCAATTACGGGAAAAATTTGAAAGCCGGGGAATAGATCTGGGCGATAAACCGAAGACAAAATCACCCGGAAGCGCCTCCAGTCTGGAAGCCAGTCACCAGATCGACCAAGTCAGAAACAGGATTTTCTCTGACGATTTCGATAGCGATCTGTATAGTACCTTCAATGACGTCCTGATGCGCCTCCTGCGCACTCGCCGTATGGGCAAAGCCGCGGCTGTTACCGAGAACCTGGTTGAATACCTGGCTTCAGACAAGGCCCAATTTCGCCAGCATGCCATCAACCTGCTGAACGAAACGGTTAAGGCCGTTATCTCAGTCGGCGAATACGAATTTCTCGATGTCACCCTTCGCCATCTGCAATCGCTGTTCACTCGAGGTAAAGAGACTTTTGAGTACAGTGAAGTAGTTACGCATCTGCTCAGTGCCATGCTTAATCTTCGCCGCTATGAACCGATTGCTGCTTTTCTGAAGGTTCTCAAAAGTGGCCGGCGGATCAAAGACGGAGTGATGATTTACGATTCGGTGACGGTAAAAAGAATTTTCGACGAATTGGATAATCGGGAAACCATCAGCCGCCTGGTTAGAGAACTTCAACAACGACGCAGCAGCCGGATCAAATTTGTTCATGAAATCCTCACCGCCATCCAGACCGAGGAAGTGGCTCTGCAACTGGCCGATATTGTTGTTCACCCCGAAAGAACCATCCGCCAGCGTTGCCTGAAAGTACTCGCCGAACTGGGATACCCGGCCGTTACCATTTTCTCCGAAATTCTTCGTGACGAAATCAATTTCTCGCGACCCGATGGACGCCATGAACTCCCGGATAAAAATTGGTTCTTGATCCGCAATTCTGTTTTCGTTTTGGGGAATTTGCGGGACATCGCCGCCTGCAATGCTCTCCGGCTGCGACTGGCCGACCCGGATGTGCGTTTGCGCCATGAGATAATCAAAGCCCTCGAAAAAATCAAAGGCGAGGAAGCAACCGATCTGCTGATGATTCTGGCCGAGGATATGGACGCGTCCGTCCGCGAGGCGGCTATTATCACCCTCGGGCTGTTCAAACGCCCCGAACTGGCCCGCTTCTTCATCGATCTGCTTGACCGGCGAAAAGGCGAAGTCTCACGTATTATGCATGCCCTGGGTATGTCCGGCTCGGAGGACGCGCGCGATTTCTTCGCGGAATTACTCGATGACGAGAAAAAACCGGAATCAATAATTTCCGGGAAAGCCTCAATTCTTGATGTCCGTAAAATGGCGCTCAAAGGCCTGGAATTGATCGGCGATGAGATATCTCAGCAAAAAATGAAAGAATTTTTCGAAAAAAACAAAAATAAAGGGCTCTTTTCGGGTGAAAAGGGCTATGGACGTTCGACTAAAAATCTATTCAGCAGGATAAATTCCAAGAAATAACTGCCTGAATGGCAGGTACTGATCATATGACAGTCATAATGGCGCATCATCGCGCCATTATGGCATATGTATTATCGTCAATATCTCACTCCGTTTTCATATCTTATTGCCATACAACACTATACGGCTATTGGCACAGATTTTGTTATTACTCCTGACAGATAACGAAAATTAAAAAAGGAGTAATAAAAAATGAGACTGATCGCACACAAACCCACCAATTGGATGTTCGGACCGGAATTTGGTTTTAATCCGAGCGCCTGCTCAAAAAGCCCTAAGAACACGGATTGCGGTTTCGCGGTGAAAATGGATATTGCCGAGAATGACGCCTCATTCAAAATTCTGGCCGAGGTTCCGGGGATGACTAAGGATGACATCACTATCACCGTCAAAGACAACCTCCTGACCCTTTCCGGCGAACGTCCTGAAAAGAACGATGATATTGCCCGGCTGGTCTGGTCGGAAAGATCTTTCGGCCGCTTCAGCCGTTCTTTCAAATTACCTGAATCAATTGACAAATCCGGGGTATCAGCCGACTACAGCAACGGCTTGTTGAGTATTACTCTGCCCAAGCGGGAAGAGGCGCAGCCGAAATCGATTGACGTCAAAATCAATTAAGGCGGGATCGAATTTGTAGTCCATAAATGGCTCCGGTTTTTAGAACCGGAGCCAATACCTTGAGAAGGGAGCAACGACAATGGGAAAAATTATCGGTATAGATTTGGGGACGACCAACTCCTGTATGGCTGTGATCGAAGGCCAGGATCAAAACGTAATCAACAATCCCGAAGGGGGACGGACCACACCCTCTGTAGTGGCCGTGGACAAAAACAACGAACGGATGGTCGGCGCCGTAGCCAAACGGCAGGCGGTTACCAATCCCGAAAATACGATTTTTTCGATTAAACGATTCATGGGCCGCACCTACGATGAGGTGACCGAGGAGATCAAGAATTTTCCATTTAAAGTCGATTGCAACGACAAGGGTGAACCGCAGGTCATGATGAACGGCAAGGAATACGCCCCGCCGCAGATTTCGGCCATGGTTCTGGCTTATTTGAAGAAGGCGGCCGAGGATTATCTGGGCACGGAAGTCACCGACGCAGTGATCACCGTCCCCGCCTACTTTAACGACCGCCAGCGGCAGGCCACCAAGGACGCCGGCAAAATCGCAGGGCTCAACGTCAAGCGGATCATCAACGAACCGACGGCGGCGGCTTTGTCGTATGGCCTGGACAAGAAAAATTCGGGTAAGATTGCCGTCTATGATCTGGGCGGCGGAACTTTCGATATCTCCGTTTTGGAACTGTCCGACGGCGTGTTCGAGGTGTTATCCACCAACGGCGACACGCATCTGGGCGGCGATGATTTTGACAAGCGGGTTATCGACTGGTTGGTGGTCGAATTCAAGAAAACCGACGGTATCGACCTGTCCAAAGACCCGATGGCTTTGCAAAGACTCAAGGAAGCGGCCGAAAAAGCCAAAATAGAACTTTCCTCTACGCTCGAAACTAACATCAATCTGCCTTTCGTCACCGCCGATGCCAATGGACCACGACATTTGAATCTGACCCTGTCGCGAGCCAAATTCGAACAACTCAATGATGATCTGATCGAAAGGACAATCGCCCCGGTGCGCCAGGCGATTGCCGACGCCAAAGTCACTTTCTCTGATATCAAGGAAGTCGTCATGGTCGGCGGGATGACTCGCATGCCCAAAGTTACCGAAACGGTCAAAAAGCTGTTTGGCAAAGAGCCCAATAAAAGTGTCAATCCCGACGAAGTCGTAGCTGTCGGCGCGGCCTTGCAGGGCGGCGTTCTGACCGGTGATGTCAAAGATATGCTGTTGCTCGACGTTACTCCGCTATCGCTGGGTATCGAAACCCTGGGTGGCGTGGATACGGTCATTATCGAACGCAACACGACCATCCCGACCAAGAAATCACAAATCTTTTCGACCGCGGGCGATAATCAGGATACGGTCGAAGTGCATGTCCTTCAGGGTGAACGCAAGATGGCTATCGACAATAAAACCATCGGCCGTTTCCACCTTGACGGCATCCCACCGGCGCCTCGCGGTATGCCTCAGATTGAGGTGACTTTCGACATCAACGCCGATGGTATTCTCGAAGTCTCCGCTTCCGACAAAGGCACCGGTAAAAAACAGTCGGTTCGGATCGAGGGTTCCTCGGGACTGTCCGATGCTGAAGTTGACAAAATGGTTAAGGATGCCGAGGCCAACGAGGTCGAGGATAACGCCAAAAAGGAAAAGATCGAGATTCGAAATCAGGCCGATCAGGCTGTTTTCATGACCGAGAAAAACCTGGCCGAAGCCGGTGATAAAATCGATGCCGACACCAAGGCCAAGATT
>JAAEQF010000411.1 GCA_024231695.1 FCB group bacterium | reverse complement strand
GGCCCTTGGCGGGAACTTCTGTCCGCCGCACTGCGACATGGCCGCCGATATCTCTGGCGATTTTGCCCGGATCGTCTTCCTCAAGACAAGGATAAATCATAGCCTTGCGCCAAGTGGCTGTGGCCACCACCGTGGAAAAACTGAGGACATCGACGACGACAATAATATCGCCGCGCGCGGCCGCGCGCATTGCGCCTCGTCGGCCCCAGTCAACATGACAACGGGCTTTGCCGTCAAACGGATTATAATTGAAAATAATTTCCTCGCCGTAAAAAACGTGCCGACACTTAATTGGTATTATCCAAAATGGCTGGAATAGGCTTCTTCGTTGAAACCGACGATCAATTTTTTGCCTTTGCGAATGGTCGGGGCGCGAAGATTGCCGGTCGGGCCCAGCATCAGTTTCAACAGTTCAGCCTGCGCCGGTTTTTCTTTTTTAAGATCGATTTGTATGATTTTTTTGCCCTTGGCGGCGATTAATTGATCGGCGCCCCTGAGCAGTTCAAGCGCTTCTTTTTTGCCGAAGGTAACACGGCGGGCGTTTTCCTCGACTTTGGCTTCGAGGTCGTTTTTCACGAGAAACTCTCGTGTCTTTTTGCACGACGTTCAACCGGGTCGAAAATACATCCAGTCCAGCTTGGCCATGGCGGCGTCCTCCGGAATTACGTATTTAATCGGTCTAAAACACCGAGAATTTGAAATACTTACGCGGATTAGCCTCGATATCGGCGATTAAATTATTCACCCGCACGAGCAGATTGCGCACCTCTTCGTAAACCTCCGCATCGTTAATCAGCGCTCCGGCAGAACCTTCGCCCCGGTCGATCTTAGCCAGAATCGAATCCATCCGGGCCGAGGAATTAGCCAGATTATCATAGAGCGCATCATCGCCAACCATTTTCCCCAGGCTCCCCTGCCCGCTGTCGATCCGACCAGTAATCCGTGAGGTGTTTTCCAGCGTCGTTCCCAGTTCGGCCATGATTTTTTTCTGGTTCTTTTGAATCTCAGCCATCAACTCTGTCGTTTGATTCAAGGTCGCCACCAGATTGTCGTAAAGCGCGTCATCGTTGATCAGCTTTCCGGCCGTGCCCTCACCCCCGGCAAGCTTTTGACCGATTGCTTTCAGGCTGGTCATCAGTGAATCGACCGAACCGGTTATGCCCGGCGCCTTGTCCACTACGGCATCAAGCCCGCCCCCGGATAAAACCGTAATCACCGATCCCGACTCCAACAGCGGCAGACCCTTGGATCCGGGAACGACCTCAACGTATTTGTCACCCAAAAAACCGATAGTCCCCAGTTTGACCTTGGAATCGGTGGTAATAAATTCCCAGACCGATTTCTTTAGCGAAATCACAGCCTCGATACGGCGTTCTTCGTCCAGATTGACGAACCGAACCGATTTGACGTTTCCGACCTCCACGCCGCCAAGCCAAACCGGAGCGCCTTTGACCAATCCATTGACATTTGCGAAATAGCAAACCAGCGTGTCTTTCGTTTCGAAAATGGAGGTCCCGCCGCCATGAAACGACGTGTAAAGAAGCATCGCCATGGCGAAGGTGACGATGATCCCGACCCACAAATTTCCCCATTTAATTCTGCCGCTTCGTTTCATATCTTTATCCCGTTATGTGAAATCCCGTCTCATCACTTCGGCCACCGAATTCTTGAACGGTGTTAGAAAATCTATCACTTCCTGTCGTTCGCTGGAGCGAAGGCCATCAATGTCGCCATCGAAAACCAGATGTCCGTTTTTCATGACGATGAATTTGTCGGCCAGTTTCAGGGCATCGGCGATTTGATGAGTCACAATTATCACCGATATTTTGGAGACCTCGCGCAACTTGGTTATCAGGTTCAGGACGTTCTGAGTGGCCAGCGGGTCAAGCCCCGTGGTCGGTTCGTCGAAAAGCATAATCTTGGGCTGGGTGGACAACATTGCTCGGGCAACGGCCACCCGCCGACGCATTCCTCCTGAAAGCTCCTCGGGCAGGCGGTCGATAATATCCGGATCAAGATTGACGAATTCAAGCATCTGCCGGACTTCCTCCTCGATCTCCGCCACACTTTTCTTGGAATACTCGAATTGATAATAGCCGACGTTTTCGCCGACGGTCATCGAATCAAAAAGAGCGCCGTCCTGAAAGACCATACCGATCTGTTTACGGATTTTTTGGAGTTGCTTGAGCTTCATCCCGCAGATATCGTCGCCGTCAATGAAAACTTGTCCCGACCAGGGGCAGTCCAGCCCCAGGATAAGCCGCAAAATGGTCGATTTGCCGGACCCCGAAGGCCCCATAATGATGCGGCTTTCGCCCGGTTCGATATTAAACGAAACATCTTTGAGAACCGGTTCGGTATTATATCCAAAAGTGACATTCTCCAGCCGGATCATAGGTATCCCTTCAGGAACGAAGAAACCACTTTGGTCAAAATGAAGTTCACGATCAAGATGGAAATAGACGCTATCATCACCGATTCGGTGGTCGAACGCCCGACACCTTTGGTACCACCTTTGGTAGTAAAACCTTTGTAGCAGGAAATGAAAGCAATGACAAAGGCAAAGACCACCGGCTTGAGAATACCAATAAAAACGTTGCCGAAAGTTAGTTTTTCGTTAACAGCTGAAATATATGTCGTCGAAGTGATATTGGCGATAAAAATGGCTATTATCCATCCACCCATTATGGCAATTACATCGCATACGATGGTCAGGACCGGGACCATTACCAGAAGAGCGATCAGCCTTGGCGCCGCCAGTTTACGGATGGGATCGACGCCGAAAGCCAGAAGGGCGTCTAACTGATTGGAAGATTTCATGGATCCTATTTCGGCGGTAATACCGGCCGCTACGCGGGCAGCCACCATTAGCCCGGCGAGAATGGGGCCCAGTTCCCGCAAAATGGCCAGGCACATTATTCTTCCCAGATAATTTTTGGAACCAAAATCGGCCAGTTCGATCGAGAACTGCAAGGCCATCGCCTGCCCGGCAAATATACCGGTTAAAATGACTAGAAATAAGGAGCCGACACCGATCGAATACATCTGCTCCATCGTTTCGGCCGGATAGACCGGGCGACCGAATAGAGATAGAACCATTTTTATCGAAAAACGGGTCAGCTGATCCACTTCAAAAACAAATCGCTTGAAGCCTTTATAGATCCTGAAGATCATACAATTCCGCCATGTTGTATCTGCAATTCATACTATCCCAAATTTAAGGAGTACTGTCAAGACCAATTCGTGGTAAAGATATCCAATATTCATTGACTGTTGCTCGTTATATAGTATGTTTGAGTATGGGAGAAAAAATGAGTGAAAAAGGACATGCCGTGGCCCTGTTTTCGGGCGGACTCGACTCCGCTCTGGCCGTACTTCTGATTCTGCGGCAAAATATAAAGGTAACCGCGCTGACCTTCATGACCCATTTCGGTTGTGATATTACCGATAAATCGAGCTGCGCTCAGGATTCCTCGGACATGTCCGAGAAATTCGGCTTTACCGTCAAGATGGTTCATCTGGGCCATCAGTTTGTTGAAATCGTAAAAAATCCCAAATACGGCCACGGCAAAAATATGAATCCCTGTATTGACTGCCGTATCCTCATGTTGCGCCAGGCCAAACAGTTTATGGATACGGTCGGAGCCGACTTTATTTTCACCGGCGAGGTTATCGGTCAGCGGCCGATGTCACAAAGACGGCCGCAACTCGATACCGTCCTGCGCGACAGCGAACTGGCCGGCAAACTGGTCCGGCCTCTCTCGGCCAAACTGCTTCCTCCCACCGAACCGGAACTTTCGGGCCTTCTGGATCGGGAAAAACTGGAACGTATTTCCGGCCGTTCCCGCAAACGCCAGATGGAATTGGCTCGCGAGCTGGGTCTCGAGGATTACCCCTCACCGGCCGGGGGATGTCTGTTAACTGACGTCGGTTATTCGCGGAGATTGCGCGATTTGCTGAACTACAAACCGGATGTCGATTTCGACGATTTGAACCTGCTCAAAGTCGGCCGACATTTCCGCCTGGATGAAAACACCAAAATCGTCTCCGGTCGCAACGAAGAAGAAAATAATAAAATAGAAAGATATCGCAAAAACGGCGAATGGATGTTTGAGGCCAAAGACACCGGCTCACCTATCACTCTTTTAAAAGGCGAACTGACCGAAGCCTCGATTCAAGCTGCGGCTGCGATCACAGCCCGTTATTGCCGATTGAAAAATAACCCGGAAGTAAAGATTTCCTACTTCAGGGACGGTGATGAGGATCATAATATCACCGTCGCGCCTGAATCGGAAATCATGCTCAACCAACGACGAATCTGATTTTTCCAAAAACATGTAAAAAAAACGGCCGGGTGCCAACCCGGCCGTCAGCGTGACAGATCAAACGCTACGCATATATATATAAAACAACGAAAAGAAGCAGTTGCCGTTTTTAGTTTAGTCGAGCCCCTATCTATTGGGGACAGGGGCCCTCCTCTCCGAAGTCTAACACAAGCAGCCTTCTTCGGCTGCCCTTTCCCTGTATTAAACTCATCACTCTATATAACAAAGATCGTGCCAAGAGAGAGTTTTAACGCATAAAAGAGTTCTTTGTCCCGCATGAGTTTATAAAATCAATAAAAAGATAATTTCCAGCGGTCGCATTTATTGCGCATTATCACTCATTTTGATCGCATGAGATCAGGCTGAGGCGCAGGAAATGCGAATAAAAAACCCCTCTTGTAGAAAAGAGGGGTTTGACAAAAATTGCTGTCGGGCTGACTGTGAGCCCGCAAGGTGCTACTTCAGAAGCAGCATTCTCCGTGTTTCGGTAAACTCGCTGGCCTTGATGCGATAGAAATATATTCCGCTGGCCACGGTTTCGCCGTAAGTGTCCTTGCCGTTCCACACAACCGAATAGTCACCGACCGATTTCTCTTCATCGACCAGATTTCTGACATTCTGGCCCAGAACGTTGAAAACCGAAATCTTCACATGACCCGCTTCGGGAATAGCATATCTAATCTCAGTAGCCGGGTTGAAAGGATTCGGATAGTTCTGATTAAGAGCGTAGACGATCGGAACCGCCGGGCCATTGGCCAAACTTACTTCGGTTCTGTCCATCTGCGGATGGATACTTTTCACTTCGGGCGTGCCGGAAGAATAATCATTGTAGTAATAGGTAAGCGAATGATTAGGTTCAACCAGCTCGACGGGCGTGATTTCCAGTGTGGAAACACCCTCATCTACAGTGAAATGCAAATTGGCAATCGGTCCGCTACCGGAAGCCATATCCGGCGCTTCCTTGGTAACCATCGTTATCAGACCAATGACAACCTGGTTGTTGTCATTGTCGATATTGGCAATTTTCATTTCAAAGCCATTTACCCGATCAGTGAACTCCACTTTTTCAAGGGTAACACCCTCGGAAAACCCAAGCGGAATATCCATTGCCACCAGGTTCTTTACGTTATCTACCGTCAATGGGACAACCACTTCCGATGTGGTAGCCTGGATCTTGGGAATAACAAACCGATCCTTTTCGACGGCCAACGCAAAGGTCGGCGCCAGGAACATAACGATCAATACTGCGATTAGCACGTTACGCTTCATAAATCACCACCCCCTCCAATAAGGGTTCGAAGTTTGGCAATGCGGCCAGCTTATTCCCTGTCAGCACAAAGCCATTTTTTTTTAAATACACTTATCTTTCAAAGTTCCTTACATCCGCGACGGTATGTTAATGAGGTCTGAGGCGACCCCTCCCAAATTCATTATACGTTTTATAGCCAATTTTGTCAATTCTTTTTTCATATACATATAACAGGACCCGGGAGTGATACGGGACAGTGACTGTCGTTTTGAGCTTTTTTTCACAGACACACTCACATCCTCCTCACAGATTATACCAATCGGTCTCCTAAAGTTCCAGTAAAATCAGATTATTTTAGATTTTTTTAAGAAAAAGAAAATCTGTAATCTGAGCCAATCCAAGAGCCACACGGCGGCTGCCTTTAGTCTTGACAACCGCGCGACCGCATTATAGCTTGAGATAATTAAAAACCGAATCCTCAATATGATTACAAGGAGGTTCCGTGGCCCCAAAAGAGGACCCTACTGTTTCCAACAACAATTCCCCGAAATTCGAACCATATATCAAAGCTACCCAGGTCATCCCCGAGGTGACAATCAAGGCGTTGATTTTAGGCGCCATAATTTCCGTCGCTTTCGGTTTGGCCAATGCCTATTTGGCGCTAAAATTCGGCATGACCGTTTCGGCTTCGATTCCGGCGGCGGTAATGTCGATGGCGATTCTGCGCATATTTTTCGGCCGGAATAGGGTAACGGTTCTGGAAAACAACATCGTCCAGACGGTCGGATCGGCCGGCGAATCTCTGGCTGCCGGTATTACTTTTACCATACCGGCCTTTTTCATCTGGGCCGCCGATCCCAATATGCTGGACATGGGCTATGCTCATGAGATCAGCAAAACCCAGATTTTCTGGATGGCCATGCTGGGCGGATCGCTCGGTATTCTGCTGATGATTCCGCTGCGAAAATATCTTGTCGAACGCGAGCATGAACGGTTGAAATTCCCCGAGGGGACGGCCTGCGCCGAAATTATCGCCGCGGGAGACGAGGGTGGTTCCAAAGCCAAAATGGTTTTTATGGGCCTTGGTCTCGGCGTCGTTTATAAATCGCTCATGGCCATCGGTCGTTTCTGGGCCGAGTCGCCCGGTTACGATTTCAAAGGGTTGCTCAAAGGCGGTACAATCGGCATCGACGCCTCCCCCGCCCTGGTCGGTGTAGGCTACATTATCGGTCCCCGCATCGCCGCGTTGATGATGGCCGGCGCCGTTTTCGGTTATCTGGGCATCGGCCCGCTTCTGGCCTTTATCGGTGAGCAGATACCGGGAGTGATCATCGCTCCGGGCGATATACCCCTCAATGATATGAATCCGGCCCAACTGAGAAATTTTTATATCAAATATCTCGGCGTTGGCGCGGTGGCTTTTGGCGGAACGATATCGCTGCTCAAGTCGCTGCCAACCATATTCCATTCCATCAAAGCCGGATTTACTCAGTTGATCGGCAAAAAATCCGCCGGCGATGATTCCACGCCGCGTACCGATCGCGACCTGCCGATGTCCTTCGTACTCTTCGGAGCCGTGATCATCGTTACTGCTATCTGGCTATTGCCCGGCACCGAACTGCATTTCCTCGGAGCCCTGCTGGCGGTAATTTTCGGCTTCTTCTTCGTCGTCGTCGCCGCCCGAATTGTCGGCATCATCGGCTCGTCATCTAATCCGGTCTCAGGGATGACCATCTTCACTCTCCTGATTACCTGCCTGATTCTATTGCGCTTCGGCATCACCGGAGTCACCGGAATGGTCACAGCCATGTCGGTCGGTACCGTGGTCTGCATTGCCGTCTGCATGTCTGGCGACATCGCCCAGGACTTAAAAACCGGCTACCTTTTGGGGGCCACACCCCGATTACAACAGTTGACCGAATTCGTCGGTTTGCTCTTTCCGGCCATGGCCATGGGTTTTGCCCTCTACCTTCTGGGTGACGTCTTCGGCTGGGTCCAATCGGCCGAACACCCCAAACCGCTTCTGGCCCCGCAGGCCAATGTCATGGCGACGGTCGTCAAAGGCGTCATCGGAGGAAACATCCCCTGGACGCCAATTCTGGTCGGAGCCTTTATCGCTTTGGGTATCGAACTGCTGGGAATCAATTCGTTGCCGGTTGCCATCGGTCTATATCTGCCCATATCACTTTCATCACCGCTGATGCTGGGTGGGTTGGTTTCAATGTTGGTTACCAAGACGTCCCCGATCAAAAAGATCCTGAGGAAACGAAACGAAGGAGGTATTCTCTTTGCTTCCGGTCTGGTTGCCGGAGGCGGCCTGATCGGTGTGGTATCGGCCGGTTTGATCGCCGGCATCCCAAGTTTCAAGACCTTTTATGAAAGCTACGAAGCCTCTTCCTTCGTTACCGGAGACTTCGGCGTCTGGATCTCGTTGGTCATGGTTACGGGCTTGGCCGCAATTATCTTTTTCGCCGCTCGATCATTTGGCCGGAAATAAGCGAATTCGGTATGAAAGCGTCGCTTAATCACAAACAATGGGCCGTCCTGATCTTCGGGGCGGCCCTGATCGTCCGCCTGATTTATCTCCTGCAGATCAAATCCAATCCGTTTTTCTTGTCCCCGATGGTGGATGAACTCTGGAATATTCGTTGGGCGACCGATATTCTGGAGAAGAGTTTTTTCGGCGACGAGGTCTATTTCCGCGGACCGCTTTACCCTTATCTGCTGGCCTTCTGGCTCAAGATTACTTCCGCCGACTATTTCTGGATCCGGCTGATACAGATGTTTATCTCAGCCGCATCGGTTTCTTTGACCTATTTGCTGGGCCGCGAGTTTTTCTCCGAAAGAGTCGCCCGTCTGGCCTCGGTTTTTCATGCCCTTTATGCCATGCTTATTTTCTACGAGGCGATGTTTCTTATCCCGGTCATTTTTATCTTTCTCAATCTGCTGGGACTTTTGATTCTGGCCCGCAACCGGGATAATCCGCTTAAGAAACCGTATCTTCTGGCCGGCCTGATTTTCGGTCTGGCCGCCATCGCCCGACCCAACATATTACTGATCGTTCCGCTTTTGGGCCTCTGGTTGTTTTTTCATTTTCGCGGTAAAATTAAAACCCGCTCAATTGCGGTTTTGTTGCTTGTCTTTTTTTTAGGCCTGTTTCTTCCCATCGCGCCGGTAACGGTTCGTAATTATGTCGTCGCCGATGATCCGGTTTTGATCTCATCGCAGGGCGGCGTTAATCTGTATATCGGCAACAACACCGTCGCTGAAGGCCTGACCATGATGATGCCGGAAATCAGACTGGACTCGCGCATTTCCTGGGATCAATTCACGACAGCCGTGGCCGATTATGCCAAAGAAGATGTCGGCCACGATCTCAAACCATCTGATGTCTCCGCCTATTGGACCAACAAAGCCAAGCAATTCATTTTCGAACACCCGGACCGGTTTCTGGGTTTGACTTTCAGAAAATTGGTCTATTTCTTTTCCGGTTTCGAAAACTCAGACCAGACCGATATTTACGATTTCCGTCAATATTCATCGGTGATGTCTATTCTGGTTTTCGATTACGGCCTGAAATTCCCTTATGGCTTTTTTGCGCCGCTGGGTCTATTGGGATTATGGCTTTGCCGGAGAAGATTCAAAGAGCTGGCTCCCCTGCTGATATTCTTTTTCGCCTATATCCCAACGGTGATCCTCTTTCTGGTCACAGCCCGTCATCGCCTGACCGTTATACCGGTACTATTACTCTTTGCCGCTTTCGCCTTAATATGGCTTTATGATCAAATTAAAAAGCGGGACTGGAAACGAATCCTGATGCCGGCCGGTATGGGCCTTGTCCTTCTGATCATCCTCAATATCAATTTCTTCGATCTCGGCTTTCGCAACGAACCGCAGATTCATTTCAATCTGGCCATGACCCACAGCCGTCAGGGCGACTACGAAGCCGCCATACGGGAATATCGGCTGGCCCTTGAACAAGCGCCATCGGTTCCATCGATATACAACGGTCTTGGCCAAACCTATTTCAACATGGGCCGCTTTCAGGACGCGATTCGGCAATTATCTCATGCCGTATCGCTCGATTCGGAATATGGCGACGCTCAGTTCAATCTCGGTCTGGCCTATATGGAAATGAATGAATTCGACCGCGCTGAAAGGCATCTTCGAGCCGCCGCCGAACTTATGCCGGACAGAGCCGAACCGCTGATCAATTTAAGCGAAGTTCACATGGGCAAAAACGACCCGGCTTCCGCCGTCGATGTGCTGGAACGAGTTCTGGATATCGATCCGGACAACCATATCGTTTATACCAAACTGGGTGTCTTATACGGCCGGGCCGGTGACACCGCCGCCGCCTTTGGTTATTTCGATCAATCGCTGCAAATCGCTCCCGGATACGCCCCGGGATATTTGAACTGGGGCAATATTCTTCTGATCAACGGCGATACAACTGCCGCTATCGACAAATATCAAAAAGCAGTCGGCGCAGACACCATGATTACCGAACCTCTTTATAATCTCGCTGTGGTTTATATTCGCACGGGCGACCTGGCTAATGCCCGCAAAAGTGTAGAAGCTCTTCTGAAAATCGCCCCGGATAACAAGCGGGGCCTGCAATTGAAACGCCGTTTGGAAAATTAATATTTCTGGCGGCGTTCGACCATGTAATTGGAACCATCCAACGATTTAGTATATTTTTTCAAATCGGCCAGCATATGCGACATCTCCCCGACATGCTTAAAAACCCGGCCTTTGTTGATAATCACGGCAATGGACAGGGTCATGATCCCGTATGTCTCTTCTACGTCGCGGCGGTTTTTGGTAACGATCTGGCCGCGAAGCCGATCCTCTTTTTGATAACGGTAAGGGATCATGAGATCAAAGGTGCGAATAATGTTTTTACAAATCGATTCAACCAGTTCCGGGGGAATGACGTAAATAAAATCGTCGCCGCCGATATGCCCGACAAATCCTTCGCGGCATAGATCAAAAACGACATCCTTGATAATCCGCGAAGTCAGTTTGATAACCCGGTCGCCGTAATAATAGCCATAATAATCGTTGAAAGCCTTGAAATTGTCCAAATCGGCGTAACAGACGGCAAAATTCTGTTCCATTTCGATCTGCCGTTCGATTTCTCGCTCAATAATGGAAGGGCCGGGCAGGCGGCTGGAGGGATTGACCGAGAGATCACGGAAAGCCCGCTGAATCAGCATTGTGGTTTTGATCCGAGCGATATGATGAGGTACAAGTTCGGAAAACACTTCTTCGGCGCCGTTTTCATAAGCGGTATGTAAAACCGTGTCGGAGACCTGAGGATAATAGAGAACGGTTGGAATAATGGCCAGATAAGTATGATTTTTTATCATTCGGACGGTGTCGATAAGCTGGAGAGTCGCGCCGGATTCGATATTGGTCGTTCCCAGATAGATCATATCCAGGGTGAAACGTTGAGCCAGTATCAGCAGTTCATTGGCGTTGGTAAAATGATGAACCGATACCCGGCTTCCCTCCATGATACGGGTTAGGTACAGTTCGGCCATAGCACCTTCGGTATAACAGGCGGCATGAAGCATCAACCGGTCTCCCCTGCCGAACGGGGATGGTATTGACGATGGATTTCCAGCAGGTATTCGCGGTCGAGATGCGTGTATATCTGTGTGGTGTTGATGCTGGCATGGCCCAGCAGTTCCTGGACTACGCGCAAGTCAGCTCCACCCTCTAATAGATGGGTAGCGAAACTGTGTCTGAACGTATGTGGAGTCACTTTTTTGCCAATACCTGCTTTGGCTATGTAACCATGTATCAGCTTCCACATCCCCGAGCGGCTGAACCCCTGTCCCCGCCGAGTGATAAAGAGGCTGTTGGACAAAGCCTTGTTTTCGGCCAAAAGTGGCCGGGATGATTTCAGATAGCTATCGATAGCGACCAGAGCAAAGCGTCCCAAAGGTACCAGCCGTTCACGATTTCCCTTCCCGGTCACCATCATATAAGCGATCTCCGGCACATAGACTGCCAATTCCAATCCGATAATTTCCGATATTCTCATACCGGTGGCATAAAGCGTCTCCAGAATGGCCAGATCGCGCCTCTGCCTTATATCGTCTTTATCGGGAATTGCCAATATCTTCTGTACCTCGCCAACCGAAAGAACTACTGGTAAACGGCGGCTCAATTTGGGACCTTTGATATCGATAATTGCTTTGCTTCCACCGGAATGAAAGCGAAGGAATTTTTTTATCGCCGACAAGCGGCGATTAATTGTCGTCGGATTCAGGCCATAGGAAAAAAGTGCGCCGAGGTACCGGTTCACTTGATTTTTGCCGATTTTTTCAAGCGGGCGATCTTTGTGGAAGGTCAGGAAGCCGCGCAGGTCACGCCGATAGGCATCGATAGTATTAGCCGAAAGCCCTTCCTCCACAGCCGCCGCCCGCAAAAATATCTCAATCAGCGGATTATCCTTTTGCGCTGTTACCGGTACATTCGACATGGATTAATGTATGGCAAATTGAACCGTCAAGGGCAACCGTTTTCAGGAGGCGGTGGCAATAACGGCAGCGGTCACTTTTCGAGCCGATCCGGTATATAACACCCGGGCCGTTTCCCGAATTGTTGCGCCGGTGGTAGTGACGTCATCCACAAGTAAAACCGACCCGTTTTTTAAGCTGGAAACGTTCTCACCGAGAGCATAGGCCCCTTTGACATTGGCCGCTCGCCGTGAAGCCGAAAGCCGCGCCTGCTGGCGGGTTTTGCGAGTCATCACTAATATATCCTCGACCAACGGTACGCCCAAGGCCCGACTCAATTCGCGGGCAAGCTCCTCGGCCTGATTGAAGCCACGCAGATATTGACGGGAATAGTGAAGCGGTACGGCCGCGATCATATCAAAACTGGGAGTTTTGGAACCGGCCATGATCAATTCGGCCAGTTTGTCTCCCAAGGGCCGAGCCAGCGGCTTGAGGCCATTAAACTTCAAATCATGAATAATCGACCGCAAGGTCGAATCGAAATAGCCAAGTGAAAATACCGCGATCGTTTTCCCCGAACAGTGCGGACAAGTAAGACTGTCAGGCATGAATTCGCGGCATTCAAGGCAATAGGGCGCCTCCAGCATTTCCACCGAATCCCAGCATTTCCGGCAAATCAAACGGTCCTCAGTTTCGGCCGGTTGACCGCAAAGGCCACAGGCGGGAGGATAAATAATATCCAATATATCTGCCGCTTGCCGGCGCAGATAATTCACTTTTGATGACAATCCCATCATCGCCTTCAAACCGCCATTCTCTTTTTCAATTTTCTAAGATAATGCCGAAGGGTATAATAAAACATCAATGACCCCATTATTATACCAGCGGCCGTGTCATACCAGACATGATGCTCGCCACCGCCGGCTGCCAATGGATGAAAGGCGGACATGATCCGGTCGCCGCCCCCGATATAATCAAGCAAAAGACCAAAGACAACTGCCGTGATAATTATTGTCACGGTCATAATGATCGTTCCTTTGAGTCCCAGTATCTTTTTCTGAACGACCAGCGCAGTCATATTCGAGGCCGGGCCGATCAGCAAAAAGGCCAGCACCGCACCCGGGGTAACACCGAGCATTAAAAATACAGCCGCCAGAGGTGTTGACGAGGTCGCGCAGACATACACCGGCAGACTGAAGGCCACGATAGCCGGATATTGCCAGTAAACCGGCAGACCACTCTCCAGGATATCAGCGGGAACCAAAGCAGCAATTGCACCGGCCAGAACAAAGCCCCAGAAAAGATAATAGGCCAATTCCGGAAACATATCGGTGGCCACATAAATCTGGCCCTCCCGCAAACGCTCGACCAGAGTTAAAGCCTTTTTCTTTTGCGGAGAAAGAGTGGCCAGTTCGACCTTGGTATTATTGGCCGGTAGAAGTATCGCTACCAAAGTGCCGCTGATCAGGGCCGTAAAAAGCGCGGCCACGGGTCTGATTACGGCGAATACCGGTCCCAGTAACTTGATACTCAGGGCAATCGAATCAGCGCCCGTTTCCGGCGTGGAAACCAGAAACGAAACCGTCCCGCTGCGACTCAAACCTGATCGGTGAAGCTGGGCCGCCACGGGCAAAACCGAACAACTGCATAAAGGTAGCGGAACACCGATCAGCGATGCCCTGAAAATCTGAGCAAACCGTCCCCGCCCAAACATGGATTTTAAAACATCGGGAGTCACCAGGGCTCTGATGATCCCGGCCAGAATAAAACCGAAAAATAAAAAAAGGGCCGAGGAAACCAACATCTCCCAGGTCATTTCTATCCAGTCACCAAGAAATTCCAGCAATATTTGATCCCGTCGTTTAGGGCATTATGCTTTGAATTCGTTCCCGGAGTTCAGCCGGCGGATTTTCCTCAAGTAATTTCCCCCACCAATGCCGGGCTAAAGCGCTGTCGCCGCGATTGAGATAAACGATTCCCATATTGAATTTGGCCACCGAGTGTTTCGGATCATATTCCAAAGCCTGTCCAAATGCCGCAATCGCTTTGGCATCATTTCCCAGAGCATGCCAGCAGGCGCCCAGATCGGTCAAAACATCCGGGTTGCCCGGCTGTTGTTCCACCGCCCGCTCATAGCACTCAACCGCCATGGCGAAATTACTTTGATCCATGAGGGCGTTACCCATCGACACCAGAGCTTTGTAATCGGTCGGTAGACTGTTTACAAAATCGGCCATGTTATTTTCGTAACCCATCGGGTCGGCCGGCGGCTGATGCGGATCGCCGGTGACGGCTTGATCCTTACTTGTGGATTGATAGACCAGCAAAGCCGCCAAAGCCACGACCAGAACGACAATAATTATAAAATGATCGTTGACCCGGCGTCCCAAAGGTTTCGACGAAAGGCCATTATCATAACCGCAGGCCGAACAGATAGCTGACTTTGCGGATAATTTTTCACCACATTCTGAACAATTTTTTTCCGTCATGTCTTTTCCACCGATTTACCCTGTGAAAGGATTATTTATTGTCTTCGTCAGCTCCGGTAAAGGAATCCAGATCGACCCCTTTGGCTCGATCAATCGAAATGACCCCTTTGACCTTTTTGATTTTCTCGGTCACACGATTGAGATGTGAGAGATTATTGATTTCAACTACAAAAGAGCCGGTGACCGGCCCGCCCTTGCCCGAAATCTCCGCGCCGCGCACATTGGCATCAGTATCGGAAATCACTTCGGTAATATCGCGCAACATGTTTTTTCTATCCTCAAGCAGAATATCGAGCTTGATCATAAAGGCTTGATCCTTGGCCACGTCCCATTCTACCTCAATTACCCTCTCCGGAGAAGTGGACAACTCCTGGGCCATGGCGCAATCGGCACGATGAATGGATATCCCTCGTCCGCGGGTGATAAATCCAATAATTTGTTCGCCGGGAACAGGCTGGCAACATCCGGCAAATCGAAACATCATGTTGCCGATGCCCTGAATCTTGATTCCTTTGCCGCCGCGTGCCCGCTCAATGAACCGCTTGACCAGAGACTTCTTCTGCTTCGGCTCCTCCTCCGGCATTATCTTGCTCAATACGCTCTGAACCGAGATTGTTCCGTTGCCGATTGCCGCCAACATCGCCTCCGGTGAGAGAAAACTCATCCCTTGAGCGATTTCTTCAAGCGTAGCCGACGGCGGATTGTCCAGCCGATTCTTTTTCAATTCCCGTTCCAGGATTTCCTGCCCCAGACTGAGAGACTGTTCATAGCCCTGCTGCTTGAGCCAGCGTTTGATTTTTGACCGGGCTTTGGATGTATGAACCATT
>JAAEQF010000410.1 GCA_024231695.1 FCB group bacterium | reverse complement strand
CGTCACGCTCTTTGAGCTCCAACACTTTTCGACGAAAATCTATGGAATAGGCCATCTGTTCAGTGCAGCCAGTATGGTGTCATTTTATACTGCTTCAGCTATCTAAGATGAATTGTGTATGCCTTCGTCTGACAAATACTTATGGACCCCGCCAGCAGTTGAAAGGCAATACCCAAGGCTTTACCGGGATCTTTATACGAAAAGCTGTCTTGGGTGAGAAAGTCAGTATTTTCGGAGATGGAAAACAACAACGTGACTTTAACTATGTGGATGATGTAGTAAATGCGCTGCTCCTTGCAGTCAAACACCTGAAAGTCTGCTGCGGCAACACGTACAATCTTGGAGGAAACGAGATTTTTTCACTACTGGATTTTACCTCCATTCTGCACAGACTTTGTGAGTTTGAATCTGAAATCATTTCCTTCCCTCCAGAGCATGAAGCCATTGACATTGGCGATTACTACAGCGATTATTCTCTATTTCATTCCATTACAGGCTGGGAGCCTAAAATCAATTTACAGGAAGGACTAGTGCTCTGTCAGATCTCAATTTTAGGGTAGACAGATTTCAACTTACAGCGAGCGTCAGTGATTTTCATTTGCCAATCGACACCACGTTGACTGTTGTTCACGCCGGTTGACCATGCGGCAATTTCTTTCTGTAACGTCTCAAGCTCCCCTATGCGACGACCGGAGAGGCATTGTCGAGTCATGGAACTCAGTTCATTTTCTGCTATATTGAGCCAGCTTCCATGCTTCGGGGTATAACAGAACTCAATCCTGCGTACTGATGCACGGGCACGATCAGGAGAAAAAGCTTCATAAAACGCTCCCTTTGTATGGGTATTGAGATTATCACAGACCAACGTGATCTTTTCAGACTCCGCATAGCGGCCTTCAGGGAGGCGGGCCACTTCGACGGCCCGGTCCGCTTTGGTTCGCTGCGGGCGGGCGGTGGCTTCACGCCACCCTGAAAGGGGTTCGGTAAACATAAAAATACTGGCGGTGCCGTTGCGCTCATACTCATAATCAACACGTTTCGGATGATTCTCTGTCGCCGGGACAGGTTCGCGGGTTTCCTTTATCAGTTGAACGGGCTGTTCGTCCATACAAATAAGAGGATGATCGGGCTTGTACAATCTTTCATAGGCTTCCGGCACATCCTCCATATCGGCCGCAAATTCCGCATCGTTTTTCGGAGGAATAACCCGATATCGGATCTTCCGGTTGTTCATCCCGTTTTTTTCCGTCAAGTGCCTGTCGAAAACCGTGCAGGACAACATTCTGACGGATGTTTTCAACAGTTTTTGTCCTGCAGTTGAACGCTTCCGCTATCCTGCTGTCCGTCCGGCAGGGGCCGTCTGCATCAGCCTTCAGTAATATGTGAGCACGACGTACTTTCTGGCTGCTCCCCGAAAGCTTTTTGACAGTCTCGTGTAAATGACCGCGTTCTTCCTGGTTCAACCGAACAATGTATTTTTTGGGCATGAAGATCCTCGGAGTGTTTTTCGGCTTCATGTAACATACTTTCGTCAGGATCACCCTAAGTTTTAGCTTTTACAGAGCACTAGGGCCTGTTAACACTAATTGACAGGCTTGGAACCGTTGGTTATTATTGGCTTATGAAAATAACTCCTGAGCAATACGAAAAGATCTCTGACAGCTTTCCCCGTCAGAGAGGAAATGTCCGTTATGACAACCTTACGGTGCTGAACGCGATACTGTATGTGCCTGAACAGGGGTGTAAATGGAGAGGACTTCCAGGCAGTTTCGGTAATCGGCACAGCATCTGTACCCGCATGAACCGGCGGATTAAAAATGGAGTGCCTGATCGGATTTTCCTGCGATTACGGCAGGAGCAGATTCTGCATGTCGGCACGGAGACCGTTTTTCCCGGCAGCACGGTCATTAAAGTTCATCCTGACGGAACCGGGGCTTTTAAAAAAATGGTCCGCAATCAATCGGAAAATCAAGCGGCGGATGGACGACAAAACTTCATCTGATTGCCGCATCTGCTGAATGTGCGGTGATATTCTCCCTTTCTCCCGGGCGGGCGATGCCCCGGAAGGCCGGAAGCTGCTGACGGCGTTCGGTTCTGCGTCATTGAAGCCATGCGCGGTGATTATGGACAGGGCCTATGAAGGAGATGAAACAGGAAGCCTGATTTCCGGACTCGGGTTTTCTCCTGTCGTGCCGCCGAAACGGAACCGGAAGGAACCTTGGGGATATGACAGGGAGCTGTACAGAAAGAGGAATGAAGTTGAGCGGATGTTCAGAAGACTGAAAGGATTCCGCCGAATATTCACACGGTTTGACAAACTTGATGTCATATTCATGGGGTTTGTCGTTTTTGCCCTGATCGTGACAGCAATCAAATAGTGTTAACAGGCCCTAAAAAGTCGGTATAGCTGAAGCAGTATAAAATGACACCATACTGACTGCACTGAACAGATGGCCTATTCCATAGATTTTCGTCGAAAAGTGTTGGAGCTCAAAGAGCGTGACGGTCTGAGTTCTGAAAAGACTGCTCTTCGTTTCGGTATCAGCGAATCCAGTGTGTTCCGCTGGTCGAAGCGTCTTGAACCATGTCGGACGCGGAATAAACCCGCGACAAAAATTGATATGGCTGAACTCGCCCGTGATGCGGAGAAATATCCCGACGCATTCCAGCACGAGCGGGCGCAGCGATTCGGATGCAGTCAGCGCGGCATCTGCGAGGCCTTGAAACGGCTGAAGATCACCAGAAAAAAAAACGTTCTTCCATCCGAAAGCCGATGAGGAGGCCCGATGTCTGTTCAAAAGGCAGATCAGCGTCTATGAACTGATGAAGATTCCTGTGATTTATATAGATGAAAGCGGCTTCACAGAAGACATGCCCCGGCTTTTCGGTTACGCTCCGAACGGATCGAGATGTTTCGGAAAGCATGACTGGCAGGCGAAGCGGCGGACGGACGCAATCGGCGCATTGACCGGAGACAGGCTGCTGACTGCGGCTTTGTTCGATTGCAGCATCAATACGGACGTTTTTGAGGCATGGATGGAGCAGGAGTTTCTGCCTGTGCTGCCGAATGGCAATATTGTTGTCACAGACAATGCCTCTTTTCATAAATCCGATAAAATTCAAGAACTCATCGAATCATCCGGATGCCTGCCTGACTATCTTCCTCCTTATTCCCCTGACCTCAATCCAATTGAGCATAAATGGGCGCAGGCGAAAGCCCGCAGAAGAAAACTCGGCTGTTCCGTTGATGAGCTTTTTCAGCAGTCTAACCTGTAGTCAGATTATTGTGCTTCAGCTATATGCGTTCTGAAATTGAGATTCCTTCTTTCGATTCTCCACGTGTCCGCTTTCCCGATGACATGGTGCTCCGGAGGAATATATTTTCTGTAGCTCTGCCGATCGTCGGTATAACAGACTCGTTCCTTAATAACGCAGATTGAAATTCCAGAGAGCGGCGGCTATACCGACAGCGTCGTCGTCGAAATTTTTT
>JAAEQF010000409.1 GCA_024231695.1 FCB group bacterium | reverse complement strand
GCAGCCCGGAGTTTCGGAATTGGTCAGGTTTTGCGGTTTATCCCAGGACAAGCCATCATCATTTGAAGCCGTCAAGTACAATTCGCTGTTGACATTGCCTTCAATACTTATATCGCCGCTGGGATTGCTCTTGTTTCCAAATTGAGTATAGAGGATATACAATTTGTCATCACATTCGGAGATGGTCATTTTGCAAACGTCGGCAGCCCAAACATTGGTTTCCGCCAAACCATCATCCCAGTCGGCGATGACCACCGGACTGATAACCTGATCATCTTCTCCCCAATGGAAAATAGCACCATTGCGGTCATCAAGCGTCGTTCCGTTATCCGACCAGTGACGGCAGTTCCAAACCACATGCAGATAATCATCACTATCGAACAGGGCCGACAAATCGCAATAGGCCTTGTATTCGCCATCCTCGGCATAAGTAGTTATTCGTCCGCCATCGATCGCCGTATTGTCCAGCATATTAGCCAGTGACGGGTTGGCCGGAGTACCGATATTGGCCCATTCAAAACCTTGATTGTCTGAAACGACATAATAAACGTCATTGGTGTATTGGCTGTTGAATTCGTTCGGCGTGTCTTTCTTGTATTCACAAGGCCCGGCCCAGACGATTGCTACCCGGTTACTGATTTGTGAGGCAGCCAAAGTAACGTTGAGACTCTTGACCGTATCAATCAGATGTTGG
>JAAEQF010000408.1 GCA_024231695.1 FCB group bacterium | reverse complement strand
GATCACGAAGCAGTTGAATGGATAAAAGAGGCTCTTAAATCAAGCCATGCAGACGAACAGGAATATCATAAAAGGGCAACATGTAGCCTGAAGCGTGAGTTATCAAAATTGGAAAATCGAATTGCGAAAATCTACGAAGATAAAATTGACGGAGTGATTGAGGATGAAAACTGGAGAATTCTAAATGCTGAATACGCAATCAAAATCGACCTGATCAAACAACGATTGGACGATCATGTGGATGCCAACATTGATTACTATCGGAAGGGTTCAACAATCTTAGAAATGGCCGAATCCGCTTATAACCAATACCTTAGACAGAATAGCCATGAAAAACGGAAGCTTTTGAATTATGTGGTTTCGAAATGTCTGATTAAGGGAAATGAAATCATCCCTGAATACAGGGAACCTTTTGATATGCTTGCGGTTCACAAAGAAAAAATTGACAAAGAAAAAGGCAAATCCAGGTCAGATTTGCCGAACCATCAATTATGGCGTCCCCAAGGGGATTTGAACCCCTGTTGCCGGCTTGAAAAACCGGAGTCCTGACCTGGCTGGACGATGGGGACGCATAGTTTTTTTCAGGAGGGCAAAATACCATTTTCCCGTAATCTGTCAAGCAAAATTACGTGACAAAGCTCAATATTGGGTGAAAAATTGCCCTATTTGAAGAGACTATCCCAAAATATCGCCAATAATGCTCCAATAGTGATCGCTCCCGTAACAAGAAGAAAAGGAAGACGGATATTTTGCTTCATTTCCGGTACCGGAGCGGCTTTTGCCTTTGGCGGCCGATTATGAATCTCCAGAAAATCATCGTAATCAATCAACATCTCTTCGAGCGAACTGTATCTTTTGACTGCCCGAATTTGAAGTAAACGGCGGATCATGGACAGAATCTCTTCCGGAACCTTAGTTCTCAATGAATCGAGGTAAGGTTCGCCAGAGCGGTTATGCTGCGGTATTTTATTAGTCAGAAGCGAAAATAAGATGACGCCCAATGAAAACATATCGCCCTGTTTGGTTCGCTTCTTTTCCGGCGGCGCGTACCAGTTCTTTTGCTGAGAATAATGCGGCGGCAGACCGAAATCAGTCAGCTTGACATTCTCTTCCTGATCGAATAAGACATTGGAGGGTCTCAGATTACCATGAACAATATTGTTCAGATGAGCAAAATGAAGGCCTTCGGCGATCTGGACGATCAGGGCCATCGCTTCCTTCCAGGAATGAGTTCGGCCCGGCCGATCAGCCAGAGAACCGCCCTGGGCATAATCGGAGACAATAACCGTTTTCCCCGAATCCCCACCGGCGCCTAATACCGCAATGATATTCTTATGACGCAAATTGGTCAGGATACGGGCCTCTTTTAATCCGGCATCGCCGCTGGTTTTCTTTTTTATAATATAAAGCTTGTGTGTCTCTTTGTTTTCAACCATAAATGTCGCCCCGAACCGATCCTCGCGAATCGTGTCCAGAAAGCGGCATTTGCCCATGAACGATTCCACTCCGGCGATCGTGGCGGCGGCCTGACCCGAACCGGTGAACTCGCCCGAAAAAGCCTTAAGCAGAGCATCCTTCAATGCAGTGGCCGAGGGAAAACGGTCGCCCGGACTTTCGGCCAGGCAGGTGGTGATTATTGAATCCATGCTCTTGGGCAAAGCCGGATTGAACTGCGAAGGCAAATCAAATCGCCCTTCCGGTTTTCTCCCGCAACATATTTCGTAAAGGATTATTCCCAGGGCGTAAATATCAGTAGCCTTGGTGACATTGGCCGATGAAAATTTCTGCTCCGGCGACATATAAGCCAGGGTACCCATGACGATATCCGAGGAAGTGACTTCCAGATCATTCTGGGCTCGAAGTTGAGCGATACCGAAATCGGCGATTTTGGTGTTGCCTTGCCGATCAATCAATATATTGGCCGGTTTGATATCGCGGTGGATGACTCCGTTTTTATGGGCAAAATCGAGCGCTTTGCAGGCCTGAATGATCATTTCTATTTTAACTTTGAGATCGATATTTCTATTCTGAATTATCGTTTTAAAATCAGCCCCATCAACATACTCCATCACGAAATAATAGCGGTTGCCCTGTACTCCCTTATCGATCACCTGGACGATATTGGGGTGGTTGAGTTTCGCGATCATAAGCGATTCTCGCTCAAAACGCTGAACGATATCGCTATCGTGAATATATTCGGCGGATAATACTTTGACGGCTATTTCACGCTGAAGAGAGGGTTGTATTCCTTTATAGATTTCGGCGATCCCGCCCTGCCCGATTTTTGAAATTATCTCATAATCGCCGATTTTGGGCGTGGCTTGCTTGACAACATCCTGTTGAGACATAATGCTCCCATACCTAAACAAAAACAGAGAGGGTGGATACTGGTTTCCATCCCTCTCTCTCTTGATCGGAATCCGGGGGCGTTTATTTTACTTGAGAAGTGTCATTTTTTTGGTGAGAGCCTGATTTTTATGGCTCAGACGGTAGAAATAAAGGCCGCTGGCAAAATGTTCGGCGTTCCAGACCACATTGTATTGACCGGCGTTCATTTGCTCATCTATCAACGTTTCGATTTCCTGCCCCAGAATATTATAAATTTTCAGCTGTACATGGGCTCTTTCCGGAAGGGAGAAATCGATGGTCGTGGAGGGATTAAACGGATTGGGATAATTCTGCCGTAATTCAAACTGCCCGGGAAGGCCAAGGCCGTTATTGTCGGCATCCATTGGCGTCTGGATTTCAATCGTCCCGGATGAAAAACCGGGCAAATAAACAACCGCCCCGGAATTGTCGGCAACTTCCAGCCGAGTCCACAGAAAGGGCGTTTGGCCATGATCCTGACGGCAAACCGAATCGAGTACCACCGCCTGATCCGGCGCTGTCGAGCCGGCCGAAAAATATATTGTGGCCAAAAGGCCTTCGCTGGCGGATATAGTCGGTTCGCCTCCGGCAGGCGAATAGGTGAATGATACCATGCCGCCGAGATTGTCTATTGAGACCAGGCCATTCATTAACGTCGGTTTCAGGCTGCCGCTGAAAGAAACCGAATCGACCGTCAAATACGGGCTGGAAAAACGAAGAGGCATTCTCAGGGCCATTATGTCGATATTGTTGCCACTCAGTGTGACCGGCAGGGCGACCTGTTCGCCGGGGCCGACAGAGACCGTACCGACATTGATACTTCCCGCAAAATCGACAGCCCAGGCGGCCGAAACAAGGACGAAACAGATTGCACTCAGGATGAAAGTCGTTAACGTTTTTCTCATAGATGTCAGTCCTTTCGGCATCGGCGAATTGGGGTTAAGTTGCACGGAGACAGCGATAACCGGCGATTAACCTATTATTTTACATCTTTATTTTGCAAATTGAGTGCCGAAAAACGGTTGACTTATGGCCATATCTTAGATTACTTTTCTGTAAGTCTATTTAAAGACGGGCAATTAATTAAAAATCTGTATAGAACCCACAATCCCAAGGGGGAAATACCATGTCGGCAAAAATTTTCGGTAAAATTTTATTGCTGGTTCTGACAGCATCGTTGATCTTTTTCGGTTGTTCCGACGATGATGAGACGATTATCGGGGATGACACCGAACTCAATCTCGATTCGGCCCTGGTTGAATTATCCGATCTGATGGAAACCATGATCGATTCGGTTTTCGAAAGCGGTAATTCGGCTCCGGTCGATTTTGATTATTCGAGTTTGCATAGTTTTTTCAGAGCCTATTTACATGCGCATCCCGGTGATCCGACGGCCAGTTTCGGAGCATCGATAACAACGCTCATGACTTTTATGACCAGCGATGAGTTGGATTCGATGGTCGGTGTTGTCATGGACTATGCCGATTCCGTTTCCGGTCCGTTCAAGATGATCGTACCCAACCCGGCCAAACTGTCTGGCAAATACGATATGCTTCGTTTCCCCACAGAAATATCCGGCGCCGGGGTAGAGAAGAATTTCCTGGCCCAGTCGTATTTCGCCGTTCTTTCCAAAACTTTGGCCGATCCGATGGATATCTCCGATGCCCAGGATTTCATCAAGACGGAATTCATGCCCGCGTTGGAAGATGCCATCGACTATATGGATAATATCCTGGCTCAACCCAACTACATTTTCTGGGTCACGCCGGCTATGATGGGCCAGACCTCGTCCGATTCATTGGAAATCGATCGACCTGATTTTCTGGTTTTTGCCGCCGGACTGAAGACCATTAAATCCTTTTGTCACCTGATGGTGGCTTATGATATCGACGTCCCCGCTTATGATTCCACGGCCCTGGATTACCTGTTCAACCAGGCCAACGGCTGGATGTCTTTGCACAACGATGGCGCCACCCATATGGCCTCGGCCAAATCCGAATTTCTGGCCGCCGCCGATATGGTGGATGACGCCCTGACGGCGCTGGAGGCCGAACAAATATCCGACCCCAATCAATCCAATGATCTGATCATTGCTGATTGGAGCGGGGCTGAGTATGACGAAGCACATGATGTCATTGATTCGATCACGACCTACATGACCTCACCGCAATGGATAGTTGGCGATTTCGATGATGATCCCTCTGATGATTCGGTGCGGGTCGATGCCTCTGCCATATTCGATAATCCTATCGACGGCCTGTTTGACCTGTTGCCGCCATATACGGCCGAAATCAGCACCGCCGTGGATACATCTTGGTATTGGACCTATGAATGGAATGGTTCTTATTGGGAAGAAGTATGGTACCCGGAGGAATACAGCTTCCCGCTGATTACCATTACCTGGGAAGCCAACAGTTTCGCCGAATGGGAATTCCCCAATCCGACGATCAACGGTATCCTCCCCGATATTACCACCGATGCCGCTTTCAAGGATCTGGTTGGTCTGACGGCTGATGATTGGACCAAAGTAATGGAGTTGCCGCTTGATATCGATTTCGACGATATCGATCCCGGTGATATCGACTTTTAACTATTGGGTTGAATAGCCAGCAGGATTGAATGAGACGACTGATTCTTATAATGGCCCTGAGCCTGACCTTACTGACCGTTCAGGCGCAGGCGGCCGGATCGAATACTTTGCATGATAGGAGCTTTTACAGCTCCTATCGTGATTATACGCTGGTGAATACCACCCGAGAAAAAGGCGATCTTGAAATTACCCGATTCGGTGGGAGCCTGCCTTTTTCGGCCGGTAGTTTGTCCTGGGAATATTCTCGAGCGAATCTGGATTTACACGAAAAGAATCTGGCCGATACTGATCTAAGATTGTCTGGCCGCGATGAGCGCGTCGAAATTGGTCTGTCCCTTCCGGTCTGGAACGACATACTCTCCCTTGATCTAAAAAACAGTTTTTCCCACCGGACGGACAAGTCTCGCCTATACTACGATTACCTTATAAAATCCTCGCCTGTGGATTGTCTCGATTTGACCGTTCGTCTGGCTCGGAACGGTGAGATTCTCGATCTTGAAGGCTTCGTTCTGGACGAATTTATCCCGCTGACAGTTAATACCGAAAGAACCATCAGTGGTTTCGATGGCCGAGTGCGGATATATGACGGGGTTTCGTTTTTTTCCGGTTATGAGGATTATCAACTGCGGGAGGACGATGCCGCCGCTGAGGCGCAGTATAGCTCCGGCCTATTCGGAGCCGCCGGGTATCGTTATCATGGTCTGTTTATCGGCCGGCCGGAAAATTATTTCCTGCGTATCCTCGTGGGCGAACTGGCCGGCGAGGGCCGGTTTGATGTTTATTCCAAAGGCATTCGTTTTGGTCAGATTGCCGGTTTGCAGGGAAGACTCCGGCATTGGAAAATAGCAGCCGGTTTTCCCGGCTCCGGGAAACATCGGAGTTTGACCCTTGAAAGATACTCGGCTGATGTCAATATGATCGGCCATGTCGAAAGTTGGCCTTTTACCGAACCACTGGTTGATCTGCTGGGGCTGAGACGGAATTTCAAAGCCACTGCCGATGCCGTACTTTGGCGTTTTTCGGGACAAAGCCGTTTTGACCTTTTCGCCGACCTTGACCTGATGACCAGGCTGGATATCCTCCGCTTCTATCCGCGACTGCACTGGGCCGACTGGATGCCGGCTTATATGGTTTTCGGTGTCACTGACATGGATCACTATTACGACGAGTATGACCGGATCGATTTCGGCTGTATAGCGCTTGAATTATCCCGCCAGATTGGCCGTTTTGAATTAGGCTGTCACGTATCGCAGCTGTTCCCGATCAAGCTTAAAAAAACGGCGACCGATGAATCTCCGGCAGGTCCCGGAACGGCAGAGCCGACTGAATCGGGAACCAGCAACCGGCCTCGCGATGATGGAGGTCGCACTATTACTTTCCGTTTGAGATATATCTGGTGATGAATCTTCCCTGAAAACCGGGGCAATAAGAAACGGCTCGCCATCAGACGAGCCGTTTTGTTTTTGTATTATTCGAAACTCTTTATTCCCAATGCATTTTGATATTGACGAACTTGGTCTGGTGATTGCGCCAAATCATGAAAACTACTTCTTTGGATCTGTCTTTTTCCATTTGAACGAATATGCTCTCACAGGCCTCGACGGATGTAACGATCTGGTCGCCGATTTTCATGATAATGTCACCGGCTCGAACTCTGCCAACGGCCGCCCAGCCGCCTGCTTCCATTTTATCAACCATGACCCCCTTGAGCTTATCCGGGTCAATGTCGCGGTTGTTGTAATCGGCAAAAACCAGATCGCGGATAGTCAGGTCAAAATTCTTGTCCTTGTAATTGGGTGCCTCGGCCGCCGAAACCGGAACTTTGCCCAGCGTAACGACAATCTGCAGAGTATCGATTGCTTCGTCTTCCGGACGAATGACCGTCAAATCGACATCGACTCCTTCGCCCAATTCCGAAATCTTTCGTTGAAAAATCAACAGATTGGCGTCTTGAGTAACTTCGATCGGTTCGCCGTCAAACCCGACAATAAAATCTCCCGGCGTCAGACCGGCCATTTCTGCCGGAGAGTGGGCGACGATATTGGAGACGATAATACCACCCGGCACATCAAGGCCCCAGAATTCGCCTATTTCCGGATCAAGCGCTTGCAGGGTGATACCCATCCATCCCCGTTTGTATTTTTCCGGTTCGGGCGGTTTGGCCAATAGCTTATTAAATTGATCCAGAGGCATAATCCCTACCGGGTTGCCGAACACACCGCCGTAATCATAACCGGAATAACTGCCGTTTGATTGAGTTATCGGGGTTATCACGCCGACCATTTTACCTTTGGACGTCACTGCCGGGGACATGATAAAATCCCCGGTCAGTTCACCGGTCAAATATAGCGGTTCCGGCTTTTCCAAAATACCGGTGATACTTGTGTTATCCATTTGAAATCGAGGTTTGTATTTATTCGGCAACATCCAGAAAATAAATAGTTCGTCACCAAGTTCAAGATCGACCTGATCAAATTCGGCCGTCTTGACTTTGCCTCGGGCCGAATCGGGCAGGCGGCAAAAAGCGATCGAACTGTACTGATCGACACCGATGAATTCGGCATCATAAACGTCGCCGTCGGCTGTAGTCACTTTGAGTGATTTGGGTTTCTCAACGCGTGGCGCGCTCATGGACCCCGATCCAAAATGAGATCCGGTGCCCAGGGTGGTGCCGTCGAAAATAATTGTCCCTTCCGGCTCGACGGCGATGCCCAGAACCCGGCCCTTGATATCTTCGCTTTGACCCATGAAGGTCATCTCGGCTCGGTATTCGACGGTAACCAGAATGCGGTCGATTTTTTCATATACGGCCGACCAGTCGTTTAGATTCGGCGATGAATCGGCCTGCAAAACGGCAACCGGAAGAAAAACGCTCAACGCCAAAAGCAAAGAAAACTGAGCCGTCTTTTTGAATCTATTCATCCGAACCTTCCTTCGTGTCGTTGACCGTTGAATTGTCTTCATACCGTTCCGTATCAGGCGTCTCTTCATCCAACTTGATCAGGACATAGCGGATATCGCCGCGACGGTCAATGGTCAGAAGCGTTTTGGTTTCCTCGCCCAGTGATTCGTACAGTTCCGTCAGTTGTTCCAGATTTTCAACCGCCTGTTTATTGACCTGCTTGATGACATCGCGGCGGCGAAGTCCTCCGGCCGAGGCCGGTCCCTGTGATTTGGCTTGTGTAACGAATACGCCCAGAGTATCATCCAAACGATGATCTATGGCCATCTGTGTGGTAATCGCCTTGGCCGTAAATTTCCATCTCTCGAAATCGAAATCCTGTCCCTGAAGTTTTCCCAGAAGACGCGGGATAATCGTGCGTTTTTGTTTCTCTCCACCTGCCAGAATTATTAGTTCAAGTTCATTATGAGGCGAAGCCAACGCGATCTGCTGATAAAACTCAGGCAGTTCCTCTTCGAACCGCGCCGATATTTCCTTACCGCCCAGACTGAGAATCACCTCTCCGGCCTGCAAACCAGCCTCCTCAGCCGGCGAACCGGGATCAACCGACGCGATCAAAACTCCGCGATTGGTGTCGGCGCCGAAAAACGATTCTAAATCCTGCATCGGTTGAGCATGGACGCCGATCCAGCTTCGTTCGACTTTGCCCGAGGCGATCAAGGTCTTACTGACCTGCTTGACAATATCAATCGGAATTGAAAAGCCGATATTTTCCGCAAAGAAAACCCCGCGTGTGTTAATCCCAACCACTTCGCCATCGAAATTCACCAACGGCCCGCCGGAATTACCGGGATTGATCGCCGCATCGGTTTGCAGCCAGGTGTTGTAACGGCCGGTTTTTTCGCCCGAAGGCAGGCGGATATCGCCGGGGAAAAAGCGGTTGACGGTCGAAATCACGCCCATCGAGACCGACCGGGACAGAGCCAAAGGCGAACCCATAGCCAGAACCGATTGACCAACCTGAAGTTTACTCGATGATCCCAATTTGGCGGCCACCAGCTTGCCCTCATATTTAGACAGATCGAGTTTGATCACCGCCAGATCAGTGGCCGGATCGCCACCGACCAGCGTGGCCGGAACCTGCTCACGGTCGTGCAGAGTGCAGATAATCCTCTCGGCTCGTCCGGCGACATGATAATTGGTCACGGCGTAACCTTCGGTCGAAATTATCACTCCGGAACCGACGACGGAAAGTTTTTTCTCCCGGCCGGTCTTATAGTCGAAAACGACCGGCTGAATATGAATCAACGCCGGCAGGACCCGGTCGCGGGCCTTGTAAATCTGTTGCTGATGGGGTGATTCCGCCATAGCGGGGACGGTCAGGATCAGGACCAGCAGAAGATTCAGTATATGTCGCTTCATTCGTACTCCTTTAGCTTGATTGCCAACAGGATATAGTCTCAGAGGCGGTCGGACAACTAAAATCCGTTTAGCATATTAAACGGTGCCAACGCCTTTTGTTCCGGTCTTTTCATATATTCGTAAAGATAAGAAAAGAGTTGCCAAAGGCGGAGATTTGTCTATATTGAAGCCCTGAAAAAATTTGCCGAAGTGGTGGAATTGGTAGACACGCGGTGTTCAGGGCGCCGTGTCTTCACGGGCGTGTGGGTTCGAGTCCCACCTTCGGCATAAAAATTATAAAGCCCTCGGATCATCACACATTCGAGGGCTTTTTTTATCGAAAGTATGTATGGTCTACTGTAGGTCGGGGTTCCGAGTGCAGCCCCGAAGGGGCAAACGAAAAACCCGACATGCCTGCGCACGCAGGAACCATTTCCTGACTGATTAATTGAAGTTTCAAAAGATATGACAATCAATTATATTATCTTCACATAGCATTTATCAACCAATGAGGGAAAACCATGAGCACATTACTATGGATCAACCGCACTTTCGAATTTTCTCTGCCGGCCGAAATGTTTCCGATGGTCGTCGAACGATTAAGGGGAACACCAGCCCGACTGGAAGAAATTGTCCGCTCGGCTTCGCCTGAAATCCTGACCCAACGTCACGACAACCACTGGTCGATTGCCGAAACGGTCGGTCATCTGGGTGATGTCGAAATACTCTGGGATTTGCGTATGGATGATTTTCTGGCTGGCAAAAAAGAACTCTTTGCCGCCGATATGTCCAATCGGCATACCAAAGAAGCCGATCATAACTCTGCTCCGATTGAGGAATTACTTGGAAGGTTCAGAAATGCCAGGATGGCTTTAGTTGCCCGACTCGACGCCCTCGAAGAGCATCAAATTGAAATCACGGCCCTGCATCCGCGTCTGAAAAAACCGATGCGGATAATCGACAGTTCCTTCTTTGCCGCCGAGCATGATGATCATCATCTGGCCGCCCTGACCGGTTTGATCAGAGGGCCGGCTTAAACCTCCGGCGCCAGACAGTTATGTTATCCGTTTTTTGTCGCCGATAATCATACGGACGCCGAAAGCGATGATGATAATTGGCCAGATATAACTCCAGAACGACCAGTAGATGATGCCCATCTCTTCCAGAAGCATAAGGGCGCCTAATATAATCAGGACGATTCCGAAAAACATCCGTACCTCCTTGAGCCGGAGCTAAAGCGCAGACCGGCTTTTATGAAAGTGGTATTTACTAAAATATACATCGATATTTTCGCCAAATAAATGGAAAAGTTGCAGACAATCGCTTATCTTGACCGGTAACTATGCAAAAAGACAATATTTCCAGGGATTCGATCGGTGTTTCGGCGGGCGAGACTTCATCTGGCAAAACCTATAGTTGGATTGTCCTGCTGGGGACTCTGATTGTTTATATTCTCACTTGTTGCCGGACAATCTATGTCGGTGATAGCGGTGAATTGACTCTGGCCCTCAGTACCGGCGGTATCGCTCATCCGCCCGGTTATCCGCTATATACCATCCTTGGCTACGTCTGGCTCAAGCTGTTTTCATTCCTGCGCCCGGCTTTAGGCGCCAACCTTTTTTCAGCCGCCGCCGCCTCGGTAGCCTCTGTTTTATTATTTAAATTGCTTGAAAAAATCGGTCGAGGGAATATTCCGTCGAACATCAATGCCGCCCTCGCTTTTGTGTTTGCTTTTTCCTTCACGATCTGGTCGGCGGCGACGGCTGCCGAAGTGTATGCCTTATCCGCCCTTTTATACATTGCGGCCCTATATTTCATCGTCGATTATTTTCGTACTGGCGAACGAAGACCGTTTTTTGCCGCCGCCTTTTTCTGCGGTCTGATAATGACCCATCATTTTTCGGCGATAGTTGTCGCTATCAGCCTTCCCGCGGCGATGATCGCCAGGAAACAATGGCCCAATTTCCGTACTATCTTATCAGCAGTCATCGCTTTTATCCTGCCCTTATCTTTATATATATATTTGCTGCTCCGTTTCGATCCGACCTTACCGGTTAACTGGATGTCGGAACAGTCAATGACAGCCCTATGGAAACTATTCAGCGGTGAAAACTATCAGCAGTTTGTTGCCATCTCGACATTTGGCGATTTTTTCCTGTTTATTAGAAAGACGTTCAGCCAATGGTTTATCGATTTCGGCCCGGCCCTGATGCTTCTGGCCCTACCGGGATTATTCTTTGGCCTGCGCCGTAACTTTCGATTGACCATCATCATGGTTTTACCGGCCGCATTGAATCTGTTTATGGTCTCCTGTTATCAGATTCCCGATTACGGCGGCTATCTCATTCCGGCTATCATAACAATAATTATTCTCATATCAATTTGTCTGACCTCATGCTGGAAATATGTATCTCATAAAAGTTGGCTGACCGTCCTTGTCATCCTCTGCCTGATAGCCCTGTCGATAGCCACAAATTTTCCACGCTGTGATATCAGCAAGTTTACTCTGGCCGAAAGATATGGCCGCGATCTGCTCGATTCTACCCCCGAAAACGCCATCCTGCTCTTAAAATCGGATAACGGCTCGCATCCCGCTCTCTACCTGCATTATCTTGAAAATCACCGCCCCGATATAGAACTGTATTCTTCCTATAGTACCCTGACACGGTTTATGCAAAAATACACTATGTCCGCATTTTTGAATCCCGGATGGATGGGGCCGCCGGGCCGTAGGGTTTTCCGGGGAATGGAGTATCTGATTCTCCCCGACCTGCCTATGGATCCACCAATACGAGTTCGGCAGGGATTTGTATATGGAAGTTTGTATTCGAATCAGGATAATGGACGCGAATACGAATTCCATCGCCCATCTACCGATTCAACCATGGACCGCAGCATTGAAGGATTTGTGCTGGACACGTTACCAATAATTCAATTCCCTGATGACTATAAAGCCGCTCAAGTTGCCATGGAATACCAACTATTGCTATTGGACATTTATGGAGGGTCCGGTAATGAGCAGGGTATGCAACGGGTCTGGGATGATCTTAACAAAATAGTTGAACAAACCAGTGATCCACAGACCGCATTAACCGTTGTTCGATATTGCAAAATCCGCCCTTGGTTTAGTCAAATCCCACTACTCAAACTTGCAGAATCATTCGATCCCCCCGGTTATATCCGTAAAGATATACTAATTAATTGGGCCAGCTATTATCGTAGTATTGGCGATTTATCCAAGGCCGCCGAGGTTCTGAGGCAGGCCCTGAGTATTGACCCGGATTTCAACACTGCTCGTTATAATTTGAATCTCGTTGAAGCGCACATTGCTACCCAGGCGGGTAATTGGGCGGCCGCCATAGATGCCTATGAAATCCTTCATCAATTGGATAATCAGAACCCGCTTCCGCTTTATAATATAGCCATATTAATGGAACGGATGCCCGGGCGGGCAATGGATGCTTTGAATTATTACCGGAGATTTTTACAGGCTACTGAAATTTCTTCTACTCAAGATTTCGCCAACGCCGTGGCCGGAGCCAAACAAAGAATCGAAGTACTGGAAACACTGGACGATTCAATAAACGCCCAACCCCCATACAACCCAAAACTGAAATAACCGTTTTCCTGTTTCCAACGATTAGAAGCTTTCAATCGCCTTTTCGATCAAGGCCACCACTTCTTCCAACGTCCGACGGTCATCTGCGGAAAAGGCCGCCTTTTTATCGGAATCGATATCCAACTCGCCGATAATCTCGCCACCTACCCGAATAGGGATGACGATTTCCGATCTGGTTTCCAGTGAGCAGGCCAGATACCGAGGATCGTCGTTAACATCATCGACGACAATGGTTTTCTCCTGACTGACCGCGGCACCACATACGCCCTTGTTCAAATCGATCACGGTATGAGGAGTCGGCTTGCCGACATAGGGCCCGACATGCAGTTTGTTGTCCTTCAGGAAATAAAACCCGACCCAGTTATATCGAGGAAAGTGTTTTTGAATCAATTCGGCTGTCTGCCGAAGATAATCATCGCCTTGAAGGCCGGATTCAAATAACTCATTTAGTTCTTCAACAATCAACGATGCCATTTTACATATACCCCTGTAATTTTCGAATTAAATTACGCAATTCTTGACCCATAGCAAGTCGAAAATCGGATGGTCTCGCAAGCTATTTGCTTTGCTTAGTATGATCGGATAGTCGATACGAGTTGGATTTGGCCTAACCAATTGCCGGAGGAAGACTTTGCCGGGCCGCACGGCTGTATAAATATATTGCAAAATGCAAGTCCTCTCTTAAGAGGCAATGGTTACTGCCGATGCCTTTAATGTATCTGCTACTGCTGAGGATTCAAACCGGGATAGATATAATATGTCGGGAAAAATATTTGTAGTCGACGACGAAGAATCCATGTGCAACTTCATGGCCATCATGCTCCAGAAGGAGGGGTATGAGGTTGAAGTTAGTCAGAGCGGCCGGACCGCCGTCGATAAAATCGTCTCCGGTGGTTACGATCTGGTAATTGCCGATATGATGATGCCCGAGATGACGGGACTGGAGCTTTTGACCGAGGTCAAAGCCACAAACCCCGATCAAGGTTTTATCGTCATGACCGCTTTCGCTTCGGTGGAATCGGCCATTGAAGCGATGAAACTCGGAGCCAGCGACTACATCACCAAACCATTCAAAATTGATGAAATTAAACTAATCATCGACAAAGTCATATTTCATAATCAGATTGTCGATGAAAACAAAAGTCTGAAGAAACAACTGGGCAAAATTGAAAATCTGGAAGCCTTCATCGGTATGTCTGAACCGGTTTTAAAGCTTAAGGAATTGGTCAAACAGGTGGCCAGAGTTGATTCCACGGTTTTACTTCGCGGCGAATCGGGTACCGGCAAAGATATCCTAACTCGCGCCATTCACGCCCTTTCGGATCGAAGTTCCGGTCCTTTGATTACTATCAATTGCGCCGCTATTCCAGAGACGCTTCTGGAGTCGGAGCTGTTCGGCCACGGCAAAGGCGCTTTTACCGGGGCGATTCGCAACAAAGACGGCCTGTTTAAAGTAGCCGACGGCGGTACTTTTTTCCTCGATGAAATCGGCAATACGTCGCTGGCCATTCAGGTGAAACTGTTGCGGGTTCTGGAGGAGAAGAAAATCACTCCGGTCGGGGAGACTGAACAGATTCCGGTGGATGTCCGACTTATTTGTGCCACCAACGCCGAATTGGAGAATGATGTTGATGCCGGCCGTTTCCGGGCCGACCTCTTCTATCGCCTCAATGTTATCCCGATACAAATTCCGCCGCTTCGGGAGCGTATCGAAGACATACCGCTTCTGGTGGATCACTTCGTCGAGAGTTTTTGTGCCCGTCATAAATTGAGTGGCAAAATTGTTTTACCAGAAGTTTACAATTTCCTGGCCCATTATGGCTGGCCGGGAAATGTCCGCGAACTGGAAAACACCATCGAACGAGCGGTACTGATGACCAAGTCTGATACTTTGTCGTCGTCATCATTCCCGAAACGAATCATCCAGGGCAAACCGGACGGGTTGGTTAACAATATCGATCACAAAAACCCAACACTGGAATCTATCGAAAAGGCTTATATCCACTGGGTGCTCGAACAAACTGACGGCAATAAATCGAAAGCTGCCAGAACGCTTGGAATAGATGCTTCCACGCTCTACCGGAAGCTTGATAAATATAAAATGGGCAAAGAAAAGGTGTTGAAATAGGGGGGGCGAGCTAACCAAACACCATAGCCGACGAGGTATATTAGAATGTCTGAACTAAATGGTAAAAAAGGATTCACCCTGATCGAATTGATGATTGTCGTAGTCATCATCGGTATCCTGGCTGCATTGGCGATCCCTCGCTACATGCAAACGGCCAATACTACCAAGCAGGCCGAGGCCAAGCAAATCCTCCATCAGGTATTTACCTTGGAACAGGTGTATCACACCGAGTTCACGGCCTATTGGGCCGGCGGACCAGGAACGGCGGCGGCTCCCAATGGACTGGCCACCATTGGGGTAGAGGTAGCCCCCAGTGCCATATATTCATACGTAATCGTTGCCGGAGCGGCAGGGATTGCCACAACTTTCACCGCCACGGCCACGGCTAATCTTGATGACGATGCAACCATCGACACCTGGACCATGAACGAACAGGGCCTTTTACAAAACACCATAAATGATGTTATCATCTGATCAGATGAAAACGACTCAAAGACATAGTCAATGTAACCGACCGAGTATCGACCTTGCTCCCAGGCATCGGACCATTGCAAGATGCCTCAGTTCAAGCAGGATACTTGGCCGAAAATATTGGATCGTCTCCATATGGGGGAAAACCAATCATTGTCGGAATATCTTTGGGTTTTGTAATGCGCTATCAGGCAGGGAGTTGAAAAATATTTTTTGGTTTATTGCCCGACCGGCCGCTTTGGCATCCGGCTTGCAATAACATCAAACAAATAAACAGAGAAGACTAAACCAAAACCAATTAGGAGGTTCCAAAATGTTTTCAAAGTTCCATAACCGCCAGAGAGGTTTCACACTTATCGAGCTCATGATCGTGGTTGTTATTATTGGTATCCTGGCCGCCTTAGCCGTTCCGCGGTTTATGCGCGCCACCACCAAATCCAAACAGTCGGAAGCCAAACAGATCCTGAAGCAGGTCTATACCATGGAGCGTACATATCGCCAGGAAAATAACACTTATCTGGCTTGTGCCGCTGCCGCTGACTTTAACACCATTGGTGTTGAAATACCGTCCACTGCCGTGTTCGGTTATGTTGTCGCCGCTGGTGCCGGTGGTATTGCCACTTCCTTTACGGCAACCGCTACGGCTAACCTTGACGATGACGCTACTATCGATACCTGGACCATCGACGAGTCCGGTGCCTTAACAAATACGATCAACGACGTCACCGGCTAAGGCCGAGACGTCAGATTTCTCGACGGGCGGGCGCGTAAGTGTCCGCCCGTTTTTTTTTGCTTTTTCCCATCAATCCTCAATACCCGCTATAAAAAGAGATTGACTTGAACAGCCAACTCACCCTTTTTAATAATATGAAAACTTCCATTTTTCCTTTGATCGCGGCCATCCTGCTATTTTCTCCGGTTTTTTCTCAGGATACCGCCGATACAACCAGCAAGGCTCCCGATACCGACAGCCTGCTGGCAGCCGGCCTCGATGAAATTCTATCCTATCTTCATCTATCCAAAGATGATTTTGTCTTCCGGGACGATTATTTAAAGAAAGATCCCTACCGACTGGCGGTTATCGACAGCCTGATGGCTCACCCGTTGAACATGGTCCCCTTCACCGATTCCTGCGCCCGGATTATGAGAGGATTTGAGAAAACTCCAGGCGTGGTAACTGAATTCTTTTCAGGGATTCGGGGGGTGCTAAAGGATGATTCGACATCAATTGGAGACGATACATATGAATTGGCATTAAATCCTACGGAAAGCGCAATAGTTTGGCCGCGCTGTTACGACATCCATACTATGATGTCGGCCTATCAGCAAATACTATTTGAAGCATTGGGTGGCGATTGGGATTCTAATCTGAATCAATTCATAAGGAACAAATACAAAGAACTAATCCTCGAGGATGAAAATTTCAAGAACCAAACCGCCGAGGAAATGGATTCTATTCAGCACCTTGAGGACGGATATGCGCGCCAGTTTTCCGAACTGGCGGCCAAAATCTCAGATTTTCCATTTCTGCATTTTGCCGATGTTAATTTGTTACTCGACATTATGGCAGATCATGCCCTTTCTCGATTTGGATTCAGCGATCCCCTTGTCCCTTCAGGTGATAATTTAATGGACTCTCTTGGCCTAATGTGGAATGCTGACCGAGAAACTGATCTGGGAAGAATGGCGGTGGGGACCTTTGGCAACGACACCTACCGCGGTGACTATTTCATGATCATCGATCCCGGCGGCGATGACAGCTATTACCTGACCTATGATATAGAAAATCCTCATCCAACCATAATCGCCGATTTTGGCGGCGATGATTTCTACAAGGCCGAATCAGATTTCGCTCTGGCCTCCGGTGCTTTTTCCTATTCATTGCTCGTTGATTATGAAGGCGACGACATATATCGCGGCAAAAACTTCTCACTGGGGTCAGGCTATTTTGGGCAGGGGATACTCTGGGATAAAAAAGGCAATGACAGCTATTTCGGCGATACTTTCACTCAGGGCGCCGGAACCTTCGGCCTCGGTCTTCTAATCGACGGCCAAGGCAACGATACTTATACCGGCAATCTCTATTGCCAGGGGATGGGCTTTGTCCGGGGCATCGGCGGCATCGCCGATTATGATGGCAACGACACCTATACCGTCCAGCCCAAGTACCCCGAGGTTTTTCATCCGGGTCAGCATTATCAATCACTGTCGCAGGGATTCGCCATCGGTTTTCGTCCTAAATTATCCGGTGGCTTCGGTTTCATCTGCGACTACGGCGGCAACGATGCCTACATCGCCGATTTCTTCGCCCAGGGCTCTTCCTACTGGTGGTCACTGGGGATGCTATATGATAAATCCGGCAACGATCAATACTTATCCTATCAATACGCTCAAGGCGCCGGAGCCCATATGACGCTGGGGATATTACTTGACGGCGGCGGTGATGATGTCTATCGTTCTCACGGTGTGGCTCAGGGTTGCGGACATGATTATTCCTGCGGCTGGCTTCTGGATCGAGGCGGTGATGATATTTACACCTCCGAAGGTCTTTCTCAGGGAGCCGGGCAGGCCAATGGTTTCGGCCTCTTCACCGATCTTACCGGCCGCGATGGCTACTATGTTTTCAATAAGGCCAATTGTCAAGGTTATGGCAATCCGCGCCGCGATTACGGCTCGATTGGGCTGTTTCTGGATATGGACGGCAAGGATCATTATGACGGTCAGGGTACCAATAACCGCTTCTGGACCATCCCGTCCAAATGGGGCGGAGGTCTCGACCGAGAGTTATTTAAGGCCGACAGCACGGAGGCGAAATGATGAAAACTTTGAAAATAAATTGCCTGCTTTATGTTCTGATAGTTCTCTGTCTGTTTTCCACCCTGACCTTCGCCGAAGATTCATTGAAAAGCAAAATCGATTCCATGTTTCTAATCGCCTCGTCCGGGGATTTCAAATTCCGCGATCTTGTGCAACCGACTATGGATGACATCGCCGCCATCGGGGTCGAGGCCGCGCCCTACCTGATCGACCGCCTTGGTACCGAGGATGCTCGCGAACGAGTCACCCTGCGGCAAATATTTCAAAAAATAGGAACACCGGCCGTACCGCTTCTCAACGATGCCCTGCTCGAAACCGACTCCCTGCAATTATCCCGCGTAGCCTTAATTCTATATTACCTGCCCGACGGCAGTTCGGTGGACAACTTGATGAAAGTGTCAGACAAAGAATACTACTGGGCCCGCTATCAAGTTATGCGTGCCCTGGGCAAAATAGGTGATATGAAAGCCCGCCCCACTATCGAAAAGGCCCTGCAGGACAGTATCGAACTGGTGCGCACCATGGCCGCCGTGGCCGCCGGAAGAATTGACGCCGTCACCTTTTTCCCCGAATTGGTCAATGCCCTCAGCGATAATTACTACGGCGTCAGGATGGCCGCAATCGAAGAACTGAAAAAACTCGACTGTCCAGCCAAACTAAAATTACTGCCACTGGCCATGTCCGCCGCCGAAACAGAAATACCCCGCAATCTTTTACTTTCGATCATGGCCTCCGACTCCTGCGTATATGATCTGCAAACCCTGCGCCCGTTACTGGAAAGCTCCGATCCCGTCACCCAAAGCCTGGCTCTGCGAACTATGGCCAAAGGGGAGGGGATGAAAATCATAAACGAATTCGCCGAAAGCTTCACGGCCTTCGACAACCTCCTTCTGCAGCAGACCATAAAAGAACTGACCGAATCGTATGAAACGAAAAAAACGCTTACAAACCCTTGATCGTTTTCTCGATCTTCCCGGTGATAATACCACCGGCGACGAGAACATAGGACCCTTGGCCGAAATCCTTGGCGCCGAGATCATCGTGGCCGATAATTGCCGAATATTGAAAATCGTTGATGATATCGAACTCTTTCCGTATTCAACTCTTAAGGATATCAATGATCATCTGCCGAGTGATCTGTATCAAAACTGGCATTTCGTCACCAAGGGCGACAGCCGGGAATATGATCCGGCCCGTTTTCTATTCTTCGACACCGAAACCACCGGCCTTTCCGGCGGCACAGGCATGGTCATCTTTCTTTGCGGCTACGGCTATTTCCATCAAAACTGTTTCCGCACCGTCCAATATTTCCTGCCCGATTATCCCGACGAACCGCTACTTCTCAAACTTGCCTCAGAACATCTAACCCCGGATACGGTTCTGGTTACCTATAACGGAAAATCTTTCGACTGGCCGATGATATCCCAACGGCTGACTATCAACCGCATGCCGATCCCAGGTATCGCCGATCATCTCGATTCGCTGCATCCGGCCCGCTCGCTGTTCAGACGGCTGGGCGAGGATTGCTCCTTGATTACTCTCGAAAAACGCCTGCTGGCTTTTGACCGGGGCGAGGATATTCCCGGTTTTTTAATTCCGGCTAAATATTTCGATTATTTATATGACCGTCAACCGGGGAAAATTCCTGAAATTATCCGCCATAATCGCCTTGATGTCATTTCGCTGGCGTTGGTAACCCGCTTTATCCCCGAAGTCCTCAATCGGCCAGAAATGATCAACAGCGCCTCTCTTCTGGAGGGTGTCATTCATCATCTTTTCAAAAACCGCCGTTTTAAACCTATGGCTGGCTACATTGACCGGGTAACTCCCGGGTATCTCGAAGAATGTTCCCTGACGGCAAAACTGCAATATTCACTGGCCCTGAAATCATTAGGCCAGCTTGAGGAGGCCAGCCGAATCTGGCAATCCGCCGTTTCCAACACCGATGATGACAAAGCTTTCGGGCATTTGCTGGAACTGGCTAAGTACCAGGAACATCGGCAGAAAGATGTCGAAACGGCGCTGGAAACGGTCGAACTCCTTTTAGGACTGGAATCCACACCCCGCAGGAAAAAAGAACTACTCCATCGCCAAAAAAGACTAATTAATAAGGTCAGCCGAATATCCTCTAAATCTTTATAATTTCCGGTCGATATTTATATTAGGGTTGCTAATATGACAGAAGAAAATATTTTTAAGTTATTGAAAGACAACAAGGAACTGTCCTCGCTTCCGCAAGTGCTGGCCGAGGTTATTCGGGTGGCTGATCGCGACGAGTGCAGTGCCAGTGAAATCGCCGATGTTATTCTCAAGGATCCTTCTCTTTCAGCCCGAATGCTGCGCATTGTCAATTCTTCTTTCTATGGTCAGGCTCGTGAAATAACGACCATCAATCAATCGGTGGTGACCCTTGGCGTTCGTGCAGTCAAAGCCATGGCTCTGTCGGCCGGACTATATCGACTTTTCGAAAACGAAAACAGCGTCGTTGACCGCATTCGTTTCTGGCGGCATTCGCTTGAAGTCGCCATTGCCTGCCGGGAAATTGCCAAAGCCTGCGGTTACCAACCGGCCGAAGAGGCTTTTGTCGCCGGTTTGATGCATGATCTCGGTATCCTGGTTCTGGAATCGAACTTTTCCGACCGCTTCCGCCACGTATGGAATCTGGTCGAGGCCGGTGAAAGCCTCATCAAGCTCGAAGAGGAAAACTGGAGCACCAACCATTGCCGTGTTGGGAGATTCCTGTTGACGCAATGGGGCATCCCCAGTCTGATCGGTGATTCCATCGCCGGGCATCATGACGAGTTTTCCGATGAAAACAATACGCCGCAACACAGACTGAGCCGGATTGTCAGTCTGGCTAATCATATTTCCAAGTTCCGCATTTGTCAGTTGCCGCCTATGGGTGCTGACCAGATTGAACAGATCGATTCTCTGGCCGGATCACTGGGCATCGGCCCGACCACTTTGGCCGACCTGCAGGAAAAGACCATCAGCCGCCTGATCAAAGAGTCCGAATTCTTGGATCTCAAAGTCGGCTCTACCACCGATTTGCTGTTGGACGCCAATTCGCTGATTTACAAACAGTATCTTCTGGTCGAATCGGTCTTACGCGAAAACCGCCAGATGCAGGCTCAGATCGCCCGCGATCAACTCAAGAAAGCCGCTCTGGAATCGCTCAAGACGATCACCGCCACCCTGTCGCATTATATAAACAACGCTTCGGCCACTATCCTCGGCCGAGCCCAACTGGTGCAGTTGGCGGTGGACAAGGGGACGGTTGTCGATTCGGAAAACGTGGTCGATGATTCGATGGAAATTGTCGTCAGTTCGGTGGAAACCATTTCGCTGGTTCTGGATGAACTGAAAAAGTTGTCCAGTTTTGACACTACTCATTATCATGATGAGACTTCGATTCTGGATATTGAGGATCGTCTCAAAGAGCACATCAATCGCCTCGACCCCAAAAAACTCCCCCAACCCCAACCCACAAAATAGCACGCGTCGCGTGTATTTGACTGTCGGCGGCGGACCCGCTTTTTGGCTTATGCGTGGATGACCACAGGCGGAGCCTGTTTTTTGTTCGGTGAGCTTTGCTTGCATCACATTTATTATCTGAACCAATTGGCTGAAATCCACTCCTAAAGTCCGTCTGCGCCGGACTAATTTGGGGATGAGCTGCCGGTCGTCTGCTCCGGTGATTGATAAACTACTCCTTTCACTTCAATGCAAATAATAATATTGAGAAAAAGTATAATTAAGTGTACCGGAGGAAATATAATAATAAACTTGACATATGGAACAAAAACTATTACATTGCCATCAAACCCAACTCCTGGAAAAATCTTCAATTGCCATTGTCACCGTGGAGAATAACGGACAAGGAGGTTAAATATGCGTAGGATTATTGTAGCTCTAATTTTGGCTCTGTTGTGCGGGACTGCATCCGGGCAGGCAATTTTGGACCCGGCTCCGCCAATGGTTTACACCCTAAGTTGTTTTGGTACTCTTCCGGCGCCGGCGACAGTAAGAATTGAGTTATTATCAACTGTACTGGCGGGTGGCGGACCGGGGGTGATTGCAGTATTTGATATTGCCGTACCGGCTGGTGCGGCGGCGGTTTGGGGCCCGCCGATATTAGCAGCTATCAGGGCTGATCCGGCCGTTAATGCCGGACCGACTTTGTTTGGGCCCGGCAACAGGTCGCGTATGACCATAAATTCGGCTGCCGGAATCCGGCTCGGCATCCGGGCGATTTCCACTACTAATCCTCCTTTGCCGGCTTTACCAACCATGCCACCGTTAGCGGCGGCAGCCGTAGCTTGGCCGATAACCCCGGTACAATTGGGCGCGGCAGCAGCCAGTTCCAATTTCGCTGCTGTCGCACTTGGTCCGCCCGCCGTCCCGGTTGGCATTCTCGGTGTGCATTGGCTCGCCACTCCTCCTTTCGAGCGAACCTCTCTTGACGTAGATGACAGCCCCAGGCTAATGCTTGAGGATTGTCATATCTCGGCATCTGAATGGTCTGAAGCCACACCTTCGGAGGGCATTTATTCCAAGATTTATTTCGACTTCCAACACAGCGGAAATCCGAGCGATAGCGGTACTTTTTATGTTATCAATGACTGGATGGTTAATAGTGAAGATAGCGGTGACGCCGGAGGATTGGCCAATCCCAGTCCGGATCTCGATGAGTACAATCTCTTTACCTTTACCCTTAACAATTACAATTATGAGATTCGTGTCTATCAGGACTCGGCTTCAATATCGCCCAGCAATTTGGCTGATTTTATTGCAAAAACCAACTGGGCAGTATCTCCCAATGATTCCTGCACAGCTCATACAATTTGGGAATTTTCATTCAGGGTCCCTCCGGCGTTAGTCCTTCGTTTTATTGGTTGTGACCCTGCGGTCGGAGTATGGGTCTTGCCTCAAAAGCACACAATGATGGATTATTCACCTCAAGAGGATGTAATTATAAGCGGGCCCAGTGCCTTTCCTCATTACATCGATGGCTGGTTTGCCGATGAATTTAGAACCCGAAAAGTTGCCCCCGTTCCGAACCGGAAATATCATCATCCATCACCTGATCCCGATATACCATTCTATGATATCGAATTACAGATTGGCGGCGGAATTACGGCTACTCCAGCCGATCCAGGGAGTTATTTGGAGAATCTTCCGAGAAATTTGGTCGATCCGCTTCATACATTTCCGGGAGTAACCCTGGATACCTCTCTGGCAATAGTAAATGTCGGCAATATCGATCTTGAATGGACAGCCACAATTGATTATATAGATGGTGACGATTGGATGATATTGAGTGACTACGGTGGAACAATCAGCCCCGCCCCGGATACTCATTACGCCGATATTGGCGTAAGCCTTAATTACAACAATTCGCTGACCGATGATCCATCGGGTTGGGGAGCATTGGTCATATTTGAATCGAATTCGCCAACTTCGCCGGACACGGTCCCGATACAATTGACGGTAGCCTCGGATTTTTCGATGCTTAAGTTAGATTCCTTGGATGCAGGATCTGATCCGAATGATTGCAAGGCACTGCTGGTTACCAATGCTGGCAAGCTGGGCGGCGATGATTACCTTAGTCTTGATATTCCCCGTGGTCCGGATGAATGCGATTCGGTGGATATGTTTCCCAATACCAGCATCTGGCTCAAAACTGCCTCGCCTCTGATTACTTGTCTTGTCGGTGAAGACACGATGGCTTATACGGCGGTATTTGATCAGTATTTCTCAGAGGATGGCACTTTCCGCCCACAGGACGACGGCCTGGAATGGATCGACACACTTATCGACGTCCCCAAGTGCCGTTTCCGTGTTTCGACCAGTGATTCGATCTTCGGTGTGCAGATGACCCTGAGCATGCCCACCGATGGGGTTAACGACTTTGTGGTTGGCCGCAACCGATTCATGCTCTGGGATGCCACCGAAACCATGGAAGGAGTCAACGTCGGCATGATCGTTGACTGGGATATTCCGGCTGACACTTCGGTGAACAACTTCTCCGGCTACATAGATACAGCCTTCACGGCTGTTCCCTGGGGCGAGGGAACGGCCACGGGCCATGTCTTTGTCGTGTGGCAGCAGGGCGCTGAATATCATGATGACAACAGCACAGTTCCCTGCGATATATCCGAGAGCGATCGTTATGGCGGCATTGCTGTATTTAATCTGCCGGACGGCGTAACTCGGGACGACCTGATCGCCTGGACGAAGGAAACCACGCCCCATCGCCTGGGTCATGGTTTTGATCCGCAGTTTCTCTATGAGCAGATGCGGGGAGAGATGGATATGCACTCCACCGATTCGGCCATCGATCTGCATACCGGTATCAACTTTAGCCAGATAGATTCAATCATCTCCGGTGCAACGGGCGTTTACACGTATTCTTTCGCCCTGATTACTACCAATCAAGGCTTCGACGACTTTATCGAGCAAGTCAAGACAGCTTTTGCCTTTGCCAAGTTTAATGAATACTGTGTGCGACCCGGCGATGCCAACCTTGACGATGCGGTCAATGTCGGGGACGCGGTATGGATGATCAATCACGTCTTTAAAGGCGGTGCCGCTCCCGGCAACCTCGATCACGGCGACGCCAACAACGATGGCGCGCTCAATGTCGGTGACGCGGTTTACTTGATCAATTACGTCTTTAAGGGTGGCTCGGCGCCGGTCTGCGGTCATGCCAATGACGCCGATCTGATGTGGAAATAGGTTCGACAGGTGGCCCACCCCAGGCTTAGCGAAGCGAAGGGCTGGGGTGGGTTCCAGCATTGAGCCTCTGGAAATAAGACAATCCTTGCCTTTATCAAAATTTCCACAAAATCACCCTTGATTCCGACCCTGCCAGCCATTATAAAAAATATGACCGAGAGGCTATAAATATGCGCAGGCGAGAAAATAAGCGAGAATCTATTGTCGCCATAAACCACACTCTACCTTTTGTTTACCTGGATTTTGCTCATACTCGCGACAGCGAAAAACACACTGGTGTGGGTCCCCTAAAAATGAGCAACCAAAGCCAAATTCCCTAGTAGGGTATGAGCGATAACGGCTTAAAAACTTCAAAAGGAAAACAGGTGTATGACTCACTCATCAGGTTGGATCAATCCAACCCACAGCAAGCTGTGGGCGACCTCAACTATGGCTTTGTATTTTCTAACGCCCATAAAAGGGCATTGTCATTACGCAACTTACGGGCAAAGGAGGTTAAAAAAGTGAGCGAACCCAAACCGAACCCAAAGCCCTACTCACTACACAGCAATTACTTACAAGAGATTTGGCTTTTTTGGCTTTTTCAAACGAACCCACTGGCGGAGCCAGTTTTTGGCGGGCTTCGCCCATCGGCCTAACGACAGGGATTAGTCATTCACGCGACAGCTAAAAACCGGCTCTGCCTGCCAAAAACAGGCGATGCCTGCAGGCGGGGCCTGCTTTTGGCTGTCGCGTGGATGACCCGAATTATATGTATGGAGAATGTCGGGTTTCTCACTTCGATCCTAAACACAGGTGGAGCCTGCTTTTGGCTGTCGCGTGGATGACCATACTATTTTGGTGAGGCCGAAGGCCGAACCAGAGACAGGCGATGTCTGTTACGGTCTCATTACCGCCTTGATGCCGGGGAGGGTTTTGAATTTCTTCATTCCCTGCATGATGCCGTTGATTAAAGCTTTTGTATCAACAACTCGCACGCCGCCAAGATAATCCGCGCCTTGTGAAAACAAAACTTCGTTCATCGGTGTGCTCGGACCGAGGACAAATGTCTTGGCCTTCGCCGCAGTGGATAGTTCAAGCAAACGTGGCATGGTTTTGTTGATCAAGGCCGTGGCCGTGATGACGACAATATCCGATTTGGGGATGACCTCTACGCAGGCATCAGCCGGAAGTTCACTCGCCTCAGGTTCCATTTCAAGGAAGTATGACTTATCGGCGATCTTTGCAATCTGATCGTTCAAAGGAAATCGTCCAATAACGGTGATGTTTTTTCCTTCGACCATCCTAAAAATATCTTCAAATATGTTACCGGAGCGACCAGAGGCATTGATCATAGAATTCAATGCCGCCAATCCCAGACTGGCCTCAAGCTTATCCGTGCTTTCCAATCTCTGCGCCAATTCATAGGCGCTCTCGCCGATAAAATCCCCGGCTGATTCAAGCTCGTGATGATCGCCGGATTTATACGTATGAGCCATGCCGGTAAAGCGGCTTTGCACTACTGTCCAGTGCAGACCGACACAAACCCGTTTGACCGGACAATCGAAATCGCGCACACTTTCCAGCAGGTCATTGATTAAACGCATAATAAAGTTTCCGTTAAAAATTCTATGATTATAAGATAATGGATGATGCCGCGCCCGGCAACCATCAGGCCTGTCTATTTCACGTACTGTCTATCGACCAGGTCGAACCACGAGGCGCAAAACTCCGGCTTTTCGATATTCTGCAATTCGCCGACGATGATTTTGTCGCAGGCGGCTTTTTCTTCTTCGGAGAGTCGGTCGTATTTGGTTTTGCCGAGAGTGTTTTTCTTGTACCACCAGAGATAATCCTTACCCTGTTTCAACTGGTTCTTCCGGCCAAAACCGATGGGGCAGGGAGCCAAAACTTCGATGAAGGAAAACCCTTTTTTCTCCAGACCTTTTTTCACGGCCATAATCGTCTCATGCGGAAAAGCGGTGGCCCATTTGGCTACATACGACGCTCCCGCACCGATGGCCAGCGCCGACAGATCGAACGGGCTTTCGATATTGCCGTAGGGCGAAGTCATGGTGATGCCGTTGACCGGCGTGGTCGGGGAGGCCTGTGCTCCGGTCATGCCATAGTTGTAGTTGTTGATGCAGATAACGGTCATATCGACGTTTCTGCGCGCGGCATGGATGAAATGGTTGCCGCCGATACCGGCCAGATCGCCGTCGCCGGTGAAAACGACAACATCAAGTTCGGGATTGGCCAGTTTTACGCCGGTTGCGAAACTGAGCGCCCGGCCGTGGGTAGTATGCAGGCCGTCGGCGTCGATATAACCGGGAAGACGCGACGAACAGCCGATGCCCGATACAAAAACCGTTCGGTCGATATCCATACCAACTTTGTCGATAGCCCTTAATGAACAATTGAGAACGGTACCGATGCCGCAGGCCTGACAGAAAATCGACGGCCACATATTTTGCTCCAGATACTTCGTCCGAATATGTTTGGCTTTCCTGAACATCAGCCCTCATTCCCGTTTACAGTCTCGATAATTTCATCCGGTGTAAAGATTTTTCCGCCCGTTTTCCAGAGGGGCACAATCCGGCATTGGCCACCGACAACTTCGCGCACCAGATGATAGACCTGCCCGAGGTTCATTTCCGGGACAACAATCCGATCGGCGCGTTCGGCTAGCCTGAGGACTTCCTCTTCGGGAAAAGGCCAGTTGGTAATCAGGCGCAGATGATCGATCCGGGCTCCGCTTTGGCGCAGGTTTTTTACGGCGTTGTTGACCGGGCGGGAACTGACCCCAAAACTGATGATCCCCACCGTTTTGCCGTCCGGCTGTTTTTCGTAATCCCTTTCGACTCGGATAATTTTTTGCCGGTTGTCCCTGATTTTGTCGCATAACCTTCGGATCAGTTTATCATGATCGACCTGGCTGTCGGTGCGGGGGTAACCGCTTTCGGCATGGGTCAGGCCGGTTATATAGGTATGATAGCCGGTGCCAAAACGGGCGATTTCCGGGATTTTGGTTTCATCGGTCTCATACGGTTTGAATTCTTTGGGCGGCTTGGTCGGTTCTTTGCGCCAGGTTAATCCAATATCTTTAAACTCGGGAATTATAACTTTTTCGCGTATATGTCCGATCAGGCCATCGGTCAAAAGGATCACTGGCACGCTGTACATTTCCGAAAGGTTGAAAGCCTCGATGGTAAAATCCAGACATTCCTGCACGGTGCTGGGGGAGAGGGCTATAATTTCGTAGTCGCCATGGCTGCCCCATTTGGCCTGCATGACATCCCCCTGCGCTCCCTCAGTCGGCTGGCCGGTGGAGGGTCCCGAGCGCTGAACATTAATGATTACGCAAGGCGTTTCGGTCATGGCCGCATAGCCGATATTTTCCTGCATCAAGGAAAACCCCGGTCCGCTGGTGGCCGTCATTGATTTGGCGCCGCTACGCGAAGCGCCGATGATGGCGCCCATTGAGGCAATTTCATCCTCCATCTGAATACAGACGCCGCCGATCTTGGGCAGAAGTAGCGACATGATCTCGGCGACTTCCGTTGCCGGTGTAATCGGATACCCGGCGAAGAAACGGCAGCCGGCCAGAAGCGCGCCATAGCTGATAGCCACATCACCCTGCACAAAAAGGACGTTTTCTTCCAGAACTCGCCTGACCCGATTATAATCTTCCTCGGTGAAAGGACGGTTGGGGAGATACTCTGGTTTTATTTCAAGACTTTGCTTTTGCGGACTCATTTTTCACCCTTATCCTTGTTTTCAAGGGCTTGCCGGCCAAGGTCATAACCTGCGGCGAAAGCTTCGAGATTGAGATCGAGTATTTTTTCCGGGAAGCTTGACTGGACTGCTTTGGTCAGACTATCCTTGCTGACGACTCCGGTAATGGCACACAAACTGCCCAGGGTAATGATGTTGGCCACGATGCGATTGCCGAGTCGATCGGCTGTGTGAACCAGAGGTAATTTGTAATAAGCTTCGGACTCCGGTGGATTATCAACCTCAACCAGATCTTTGTCGATAATCACCGTACCCGCCGGTTTGATCTCCGTTATGTACTTGTCGTATCCCGGTTGCGAAAGGGCGACTAAGACATCGGCTTTGATCACCATTGGATAATCAATCTCCTCGTCGGCAATTATTACTTCTGACCGGGCTGCTCCGCCACGCGACTCCGGGCCGTACGACTGGCTCTGGACGGCGTTCTTGCCGTCGGCGATAGCGGCCTTGCCCAATATTACTCCGGCCAGAATCATTCCCTGCCCGCCGAGAGCGGCTAACCTTATTTCAGTTCTCATCGCGTCTTTGCCCGTCCTTTACTTCTGCCCGGCCAGTTTAATACCTTCGCGCATGGCGTCGAGATTGAGTTTTTCCGTGCCCTTGGGAACGTTTTGGATGATGGCTTTTTCAAGCATCTCGGCTCCCACCAAACCCAGCAGGGTGTTCATGAACCCGAGGATCAACATGTTGGCGATAATTTTTCGCCCGAATTTCTTGAAAGCGATATCGGTGGCGCTGATGCCATGTTTGGTTATGCCCTTGGGGTCGAGTTTGGAGTCGGTAACCACCAGATCCTGATCCAGTATCAAAGTCCCACCCGGTTTGAGCATCGGGATGAACTTATCATAGGCCGGTTGTGTCATCGCCACCAAAACGTCGTTATCGGATGGTTCCAGTTCATAAATATCATCGTCGGAGATGATCACATCGCCCCGGCATTCGCCGCCGCGCGATTCACTGCCGTACGATTGGTTCTGGATCGCCTTTTTGCCGTCAAACACCGCCGATTGCCCCAGGATATAACTGGAGAGGACGATCCCCTGCCCGCCGAAACCGGCAAATCTGATAATCAACTGGCCGCTTCTTTCTTCAATTTCTCAACCTGTTCATTGGTGACATTATATAATTCGGACACGTACTCGGGCCGGTCCCGATCGCATAATTTTCCGATGACGATTTTGTCTTTTAGTTCTTCTTCCGAAAGACCACGGGCCTTATCGACCCGGATTGATTTTTCCTTGAACTGCTTGAGAAAATCATTGCCCGAACGAAGGCCGATCCGGCGGCCGTAATTTTCCGGGCATTGGGAAATGATTTCGATAAAGCTAAAACCCTTTTTGTTCAAGGCGTATTGCATCGATTCCATCAGCGGAAAGACGTGGTAGGTCGTCCAGCGAGCCACATATCCGGCCCCCGCGGTCATTACCAGATCGGCGGCCTGAAAGGCCGGTTCCACATTCCGATAAGGTGTCGTAGTCGTTATGATGCCGGTCGGCGTCGTCGGTGCCGCCTGACCTCCGGTCATACCGTAAATCATATTATTAACCATAAATACCGACAGGTCGATGTTGCGCCGTGCGGCATGGATCAGATGATTACCACCGATACCGGCAATATCACCGTCACCGGCAATGACCACTACTTTGAGATCGGGGCGCATTATTTTGACTCCAGTGGCAAAAGCAATCGGGCGGCCATGCGTGGTATGCAGAGTATCGGCTTTGAAATAGGGGCTGGGTATCCAAGCTGAACAACCGATTCCAGAAACACAGACCATCTTTGTCGGCTCCAGTCCGATACCTTCAACCGCATTGGCGAAAACGTTTAATACAGTTCCGCAGCCACAACCAACGCAGAAACGATGAGGCATGATATCTTCGCGAATATAATCCATCAACCTGTGCCGCGGCTTGTCCATCAGGCCTCCTCCATGATCGCCCGGTCAATTTCTTCCACCGTATGCGAAACGCCGCCGATTTTCGACACCGCTTTGACTTTACAATCGACGAATCTCTCGATTTCCCGCGACAACTGCCCCAAATTCATCTCCGGTACCAGAATGATATCCAGATTTTTCCCAAATTCAGCGATTTGCTGGCGGGCGAACGGCCAAATTGTAATCAACCGCATAAAATCAACTTTTTTGCCCTGTGCCCGAGCCGCCTTTACCGCTCCACGGGCGGGTCGCGCCGTGGCGCCATAGGAGATGACTCCGATCCGGGCTTTACCGGACGGATCGATATCGCTTTCGACTTTGACTATTTTTTCACGGTTGAGGTCGATTTTATCGTAGAGTCGTCGCACCAGCCGATCATGAACTTCTTGCGTGGAGACGTCACGCATGCCGTTGGCCAGATGAGTTGATCCGGTGACATGGACATTTTGTCCTTCGCCGTAATGAATAATGCCGGGAACAAGGTCTTCGCCGCCGAAAATTTCATCGGCCGCCTGAGTCTCTTTCCGCACCGCATGGTTGATAGTGTCGGCCGTCGGCATGATCAGGCTTTCCCTGATATGACCGATCTCGCCGTCCATCATTAAAATTACCGGCGTACGGTAAATGTCGGCCAGATCAAAACAGTCGAACATCAAGTCGAAACATTCTTGAACCGAATTGGGGGCCAGGGCGATAATATTGTGGTCGCCGTGAGTACCCCAGCGGGCTTGCATAACGTCGCCCTGAGCCGGTTTGGTGGCCTGGCCGGTCGAAGGACCGCTGCGTTGAACATTGATCAAGACGCAGGGGGTCTCGGTCATGATTCCATAACCGATATTTTCCTGCATGAGCGAAAATCCGGGACCGCTGGTAGCGGTCATCGTTCGTGCTCCGGTCCAGGAGGCGCCGATTATGGCGGCAATGCTGGCCAACTCATCTTCCATCTGAACACAGATACCGCCTGAGCGAGGAAGCTCCCGCGCGGTTAGCTCGGCCACTTCGCTGGCCGGAGTGATAGGGTAACCGGCGAAAAAATCGCATCCGGCAAAAATCGCCCCATAGGCGCAGGCTTCATCACCCAGCATGAAATAGGTTTTGCCCCCAAGGCGATCGATGTAACGTTTCCTGGTTTCGTTTATGGCCATGACTTTAAAATGTTTCCCGGCTTATTAGCTATTACTCATTGGTGATGATTATGGCAAATTCGGGACAAAGCAGCTCGCACAGACGGCAACCCACGCATTCATCCTCTTTCGCGATGATCGGGAGATAATAGCCCTTCCGGTTTAGCTTGTCGGATTTTTCAAAAACCTTGAGCGGGCAAAACTCAATACATATTTCACACCCTTTACAAAGGCTCTCGTCAATCTCTATCAGCTCGAAAGTTCCCTTTTGTTCTTCAGGCAAATTCAAAGACTCTTTACAAAAGTTGTATTATTTTCGTTACTCTCAATTGTCCCGCCGGTGGAAGATACAATCCAACCATCTCCCGGGTTCGCATAGCCAAAACCCGAACGGCCATATATATTCACATTACCATTATGTTGATATGGCAAAAAAAATAAATGCCTCAATGACATATCTCCCATGCAGGAACCACTTTACTTTCCCCGGGGGCATAGTCATGCAAGTCCCGTTGATCCAGGTTTTTTTATTATAACAAAACATGCTTCAATATCCAACCTATTTTTGGGAGATTGTCCCAGCCATTGTGTGAGAGGCTTTTTATATCCCCAAAATCGCCATTGGTGACATTCGAGATAGCTATTGATTTTCACCGGCCAAGTAGTTATGTTTGCTCTTTGCATTTGAACAGGGAAAGTGTCAGGAGATTACCGACCATAAAAGTCGTTTAAGGAATAAATCGGAGCGTTGCCTTCAGAAACAACTGCTTATTGGGTGATTGACTGCGTAAGCCCTTAAAAGTATGACGCAATATCCGGATTCGATATACCCGGTTTTTGAAAATTAGCGGAAAAACATAGCTTCCAGTTCTCAGGAGGAATAATGGCTTATAATTTGGATGAAAAACAACAGCCAATTCGCGATCAGATAAAGAAATTTGCCGAGAAGGAGGTCCTGCCGGTTTGCATGGAACTGGATCGTCGCAAGGAATCCTTCCCGAGTGAGTATTATCAGAAACTGGCCAAAGCGGGATACGTCGGTTTTGCCATGCCCAAAGAATACGGCGGCGGCGGCCATGATAATCTCGAATATATTACTATGATGGAAGAGTTGACCTACTGGGACGCCCCGACCGGTCTTATGGCAGCTATACCGCAGTTGGCGACTTTTCCCATTTTTGCTTATGGCACCGAAGAGCAAAAGAAAAAATACGTTCCCAAATGCGCTTCCGGCGAACTTATCCCTTCTTTCGTCCTGACCGAACGGAATGCCGGTTCTGATGCTTCCAATCAAAGCACGGTAGCGGTGATCGAGGGCGATCATTTTGTCATCAACGGTGAAAAGATTTTCATCATGCATGGCGATGTTTGCACCCTTGGCGTCCTTTTCTGCAAAATAGCGGACAAGGAAGAGAACCGTACTCGCATTTCGAGTATTATCATCGAAACCGATACACCCGGCTGGAAAGCCCGCACACTTGAGCATAAAATGGGAATGCGGGCGGCGACCACCGGCCTGATTACTCTCGAAAACGTCAAGGCCCCTCTGGAGAACCAGTTAGGCGAAACCGGCCGAGGTTTCATTATTGCCATGAATACTCTCGACGGCGCGCGCATCGGTGTGGCTGCTCAGGCCGTTGGTATCGCTCAGCGGGCTCTGGATGAAAGTATCAAGTATGCCAAAAGCCGTATCGCTTTCGGCGCTCCCATCGCCAAACTGCAAGCTATTCAGTGGATGATCGCCGACATGGCCACGCGCACCGAAGCCGCGCGGTTGATGGCTTATAAGGCGGCCTCCGAGCAGGATAAGGGCAACCGGGTTTCGATGGAAGCGGCTCAGGCCAAGATGTATGCTACTGAAGTGGCCAATTTCTGCGTCGATAAGGCCATGCAGATTCATTCCGGTTACGGCTATATCGGTGAGTTTTCGATTATCGAAAAACTGTATCGCGATCAGCGCGTGACTGAAATCTACGAAGGAACCAACGAAATTCAACGTTTGGTTATTGCCAACTCGCTTCTGCGTTAATCGGCAACTCTTCGATTGAGAACCAATACCCCTCGTCGGGCACATTAATAGCCCCGGCGAGGGGTTTGTCTTTGTATCCTTGGCCCGTCACCAGCGTGTTGGAATTGAACCGTTTGCCAACGGGATTACAATAAGTTACCGCTTCTTCCGTATATCAGATAATCACCTCCTCGGAAAAGGAGACTTAAGGTCAATTACTATCTACTTGATTTTTCGCAAGGCATTGTGTATTATTGAGTTTCGACTGGTTTAAAATGACGAATCGGAGTTTTGCATGTTTGATAAATCGTTTCTTGATGAACTGAAAAAACGCCGGGAAAATTGGGAAAAGGACAAGGACAAATATCCCCAAAGTTCCCGCCCCAGATATATGACCATCTCCGGTGATGATGTTGATATTCTTTATGGACCGGATTCGGTCAATCAGGATGACTATCTGGACAAAATCGGCTTCCCCGGTGAATTTCCCTATACCCGTGGCGTGCATCACTCTATGTACCGGGGGAGAATGTGGACCATGCGCCAGTTTTCCGGCATGGGCACGCCCAAACAGACCAATGAACGCTATCATTATCTGCTCAAGCAGGGCACGAACGGGCTGTCGGTGGCGTTTGATCTGCCGACCCTGATGGGTTACGATTCCGATCATGAGCGATCGGAGGGTGAGATCGGCAAATGCGGCGTGGCCGTCGATTCACTGGCCGACATGGAAACGATTTTCGAAGGCATTGATCCATCACAAATCTCTACCTCGATGACCATCAACGCCCCGGCCTCGATCCTTCTGGCCATGTATATCGCCATGGCCGAGAACAAAGGGGTATCTTCTGAAAAACTGACCGGGACTCTGCAAAACGATATTCTCAAAGAATATATCGCCCAGAAAGAATGGATCTACCCGCCGGAACCGTCGATTCGTCTGATTACCGACATGATGGAATTCTGTACCAATCACGTCCCCAAATGGAATACTATTTCGATTTCGGGTTATCATATTCGCGAAGCTGGAGCCACGGCTGCGCAGGAACTGGCTTTCACTCTGGCTGACGGTTTCCAGTATGTCGAATCGGCCATCGCCGCCGGTCAGGATGTCGATGCTTTTGCCTGCCGATTATCGCATTTCTTCAATGCCCATCAGGATTTCTTTGAAGAGATTGCCAAATACCGTGCGGCACGGCGCATTTGGGCCAAACGGATGCGATACAAATACAAAGCCAAAAAGGAAAAAAGCTGGCTGTTGCGTTTCCATACACAAACGGCCGGATGTTCGCTGACGGCTCAGCAACCCGAGAACAACCTGATGCGTACCGCCTTCGAAGCTCTCTCCGGCGTGCTGGGAGGGACTCAGTCGCTTCATACCAATTCGATGGACGAAACTCTGGCCCTGCCTTCGGACAAAGCCGTAACCCTGGCTCTGCGTACTCAGCAGATTATCATGCATGAGACGGGTGTGACCAACACCATCGATCCTCTGGCCGGTTCCTATTACATCGAACACCTGACGGACAAGCTTGAGACCGAAGCGGAAGCTTATTTCGACGAAATTGAACGCCGGGGCGGCGTCCTTCAATGTATCGAGGAAGGATACTTTCAGCGTGAAATCGCCAAGGCGGCTTATCGCTACCAGAAAGATATTGAGAAGAAAGATAGAATCATCGTCGGCGTTAATGATTATGTCATGGAAGAGAAGATCGACATCCCGCTTCTCAGAATCGACGAATCGGCTGCCGCCGACCAACTGCAATCGATAAAAAATGTAAAAGAAAAGCGCGACAATGATAAAGTGGCGCGCACTCTGGAAGAGTTGACCGCCTGTGCCAAAGGCAACGGTAACACGATGACAGCTATCCTCGAATGTGTGCGTGTTTATGCTACCGAGGGTGAGATTGTCGATGCCATGCGGCCGATTTTTGGTGAATATGTAGAACCGCCCATGTTTTAAATTGGTGAAACACGAACCGATGATAAACATGGTTTCCGCATAGAATGGAGAAAACGATGTCGGACAAGATTAGAGTTCTTTTGGCCAAACCGGGACTCGACGGGCATGACCGGGGGATCAAGATTATTGCCGCCGCCCTGCGCGACGCCGGAATGGAAGTCATATATACCGGCCTGCGCCAGACCCCGGTACAGATCGTTAATGCGGCCATTCAGGAAGATGTTGAAGCCGTGGGCGTTTCGATTCTTTCAGGCGCGCATATGACCCTGTTTCCGGCCATCCTGAATACGCTTCGTGAAAAAGGCGGAGAAAATATCCTTCTTTTCGGAGGCGGGATTATTCCCGATACGGAAGCAACCGAATTGGAAAAAATGGGCGTAGCCAAGCTGTTTACTCCGGGAGCGACCACGACCGAGATCGTTGCCTGGCTGGAAAAGGCGGTGGAGGCCAAACAGAAGGACGAAAAGCTTTTATAGGATAAGGGCTCGGACCCGGCGACCTCAAAGATAAGATTATCTTGATGTTGAGGTCGGGGATATTTTATAATTTCCCTTGTCCGGCCCAAAAGACATTATGTATAAATTCGGCGATTTCACTATTTACCACCTTATCGAGCGAAAATTCAAACTTGACGGTGGATCGATGTTCGGTATTGTCCCTAAGAAAATTTGGGGGCGGCTGGTTGAGGTCGATGACGATAATCTGGTGCCGATGCAGACCAATTTGTTTGTTGTCGATACCGGCGAGGCCAAAATCCTTTGCGATACCGGTCTGGGTGACCTGTTGAGCGAAAAAGAACAAAAAATTTACGCCGCCTTCGAACCTTCGGGTCTTGAAAGCGCTCTGGCCGAACTCGGCTTTTCCCCCGATGATATCGACTATGTTTTTCTCAGCCATCTTCACACCGATCATGCCGGAGGGGTGACGGTCGAAGAAGACGGCCTGATTGTCCCTCGTTTCCACAACGCCCAATATGTCATCCAGAGCCAGGAATGGTATGAGGCCATGCATCCGAACGAACGGACTGAGGCGGTCTATATCGCCGACCGTCTGCGCCCACTTAAAATCGCCGGTCAACTTAGGTTAGTCGATGGCGGAGCGGACATTCTTCCCGGTGTTCGCCTGGTTAAAACCGGCGGTCATACGGCCGGACATATGGGGATGGAGTTTACATCGGATGGTAAAACCGTTGTCTATTACGCCGATATCGTTCCCTTTTCGCATCATATAAAAGTGCCCTATGTAGCTGCCGTTGACATGTTCCCGTTAAATACGATGAAAGTTAAGCGGTTGCTTCTCCGGCGGGCGCTGGCCGATGAGTTTGTGATCGCCTTTGATCACGATACCGAAATTCCGCTGGGCACGGTCCATGAGGATGGGCTAAAAACGGTGGTAAAGCCGGTTATTTAGAATTATTCCTTTTAATATTGCAGGGTAGGCAATGTCGCTTGAGAAAAAACTAAAAGAATTGGAAGCGCGGCGGGAAAAAGCCCGTCTTGGCGGCGGACAAAAAAGAATTGACGCCCAACACGAAAAAGGCAAACTGACCGCCCGCGAAAGACTGGAACTGTTTCTGGATAAAGGCAGTTTCGAAGAATTCGACATGTTCGTTGCTCATCGCAGCAGTGATTTCGGGTTGGACAAAAATAAAATTCCCGGCG
>JAAEQF010000407.1 GCA_024231695.1 FCB group bacterium | reverse complement strand
TCCGAGAAGAGAACAGATTTCTTTCAATTCTACAACATATTATACGTATTTTTTGAAGACAAATGAATAATATTCGTCAAAATCTAACAATATTCTCCAGTGGCGGAATTGGAGAGTTGCCGGATAGGGATCTATCTGATTGTGTTTCAATGGATTATAGGTTTTGGCATTGTTCTTGTTAATCAGGAAGTTATGAAAACAGGGATTAAAAACATGTGGACACAAAGCTTGGGCAGAACCATCAAACGTCTTTTTGCGATTTTGATTTTGTCATCCCTATCCTTTTCATTCTCTATGGCGGCCGATTGGGACATAGGCGGCGCCAGGCAAAAGGTGGATTCTCTGGCAATAGTTTACCAGACCCGATCAGAGGAACTGGATCAACCGGATTCATTGGCTAATCTTGGGGAATATCTCAGGTATGCCGCGCTGAATAGTCCCTCCTTGAAAGCCGCCTTTCATGGATGGAATGCGGCCTTGGAGAAAACCGGATACGCCGGGGCATTACCGGACCCGATGTTCACTTTTGGATATTTTATCGAAAACGTTGAGACCCGGGTCGGGCCTCAGGAGCAACGCTTCAGCCTGAAGCAGGCTTATCCGTGGTTTGGAACACTGGGAGCAAGGAAGGCTGTTGCCGGGGAGGCGGCCAATGTCGCTTTCAGCAAATATCAAGCTGAAAAACTGCGTCTGTTTTACCGAGTGAAATCCGCCTACTACCGGCTGTATTATCTCGGTCGCGAAATCTCTCTGACCCGGGAAAACATGACGTTGTTATCCTTCTGGGAATCTGTTGTCAGGACAAAATACAAAGTGGCCCTCAGCCAGCATCCGGATGTTATTAAAGCTCAGGTTGAATTGGGTAAATTCGAAGATAAACTGGCCAGCCTTGAGGCAATGGTGAAGCCGGTAAAAGCACATTTGCGAGCCTCTCTAAATCTTCCCAAAAGTGTATATATCAGTTTGCCTTCAAAGGTTGAAATCAGTGAATTGCCCGTCAATCATGATTCGGTTTTTGCCCGGGTTGTTTCTGAAAATCCCGATCTCGAGGCTCTCCAGCATGTAATTGAAAAAGAACGTGCCGGTGTCAGGTTGGCAAATAAATCATCCTGGCCCAATTTTACTTTTGGTGTCGATTATATTCAAACTGGAGCAGCCCTAAATCCATCATTGACAGATAGTGGAAAAGATCCCTGGGGTGTCAATGTCGGCGTAAATCTGCCTATCTGGTTTGGAAAAAATAAAGCAAAAAAACAAGAGGCGCTGGCCCGTTATCGATCATCTCAAAACAATCTCATTGAGGCTGAAAATCAGGCAATTGCCATCGCCGAGAGGATACTTTTTGAATACGACGATGCGCTGCGGAAAATTCGGTTGTACCGTGACGGCTTATTGCCGAAGGCGGAGCAATCACTGAATGCCAGCTACACGGCCTATCAGGCAGGTAAAACCGATTTTCTGAATATTCTTGACGCCCAGCGTCTGCTTTTGGAATTCGAGTTGCATTTGGAGAAATCCATAGTTGATCTGGCCACCCGAAAAGCGGAGCTGGAAATGATAACCGGGAGTGAATTTGAAATTAGTCTCGAATAAAACGATTAAACCTTTCCCGGCAAAATGGATGACACGTCACAGCAGGCAAAGATTATGACCATCGTTGAGTAGAGGTATATAGGGAGAATTGCCATGAATAGGAAGGCGAATTTAAAAACAGTCCTGAAACAAGCGGTGCCAACCGGAGGACCGGCTATAGTTGGCATTCTAATTGTTGCGATTTTGGCATTCTCCCTTGGTCTGCTTCTATCCGGAGGAGACACACCACTCACTGACTCAACCGGCCATGATCATGTTGACGGTGGCAGGGCGGAACCAACTGTTTGGACTTGTTCAATGCATCCGCAGATAAAGCTGCCCAAAGCGGGCAAATGCCCTATCTGTTTCATGGATTTAATTCCGCTTGAATCAGATGTTGGAGAGGAACTTGACCCGCGGCAAATCCGCATGTCGGAAACGGCCAAACAATTGGCGCAGATCGAGGTTACGCGGGTGAAACGCACCTTTGCCGAAGCCGAAGTACGCATGGTTGGCAAAGTTGCTTACGATGAGACAAACGTTGCTTATATAACCGCTTGGGTCCCTGGTCGGCTTGATAATCTTTACGCCGATTTCACCGGCATGACCGTCAACAAGGGGGATCATCTTGTATATATGTATTCCCCTGAGTTACTGGCAGCTCAGGAGGAACTACTGCAGGCTCGTTCCGCCTTGGCCGCATTGACCAATACCGATAGCCGGATATTAAAATCGACGGCAGACGTCACTCTTGAAGCCGCCCATGAAAAGCTTCGCCTGTACGGTCTGACAGAACAACAGGTGGAAGAAATCGAAACTACCGGTGAAACATCGGATCATCTGACGATTTATTCACCTATTGGCGGAGTAGTAGTGCACAAGAACGCATTGGAAGGGATGTACGTCACTACCGGGACTCGGATTTATACTATTGCCGATTTATCTCGTTTATGGATAATATTTGAGGCGTACGAATCGGATTTACCCTGGCTGCGATATGGACAGAGTGTTGCCTTTACCTCCCCGTCATTTCCCGGTGAGACTTTTGAAGCAACAGTCAGCTTCATTGATCCGGTTGTTGATGCTAAAACACGGACAGTGCATGTGCGAGCGATTTTCGATAATTCAGATTTCAAGCTCAAGCCGGACATGTTTGTCCGCGCGGTGGTCAAATCTCGAATTGATAACGAGGGGAATATAATCGACAAGGACCTGGCGGGGAAGTGGATCAGTCCCATGCATCCGGAAGTTGTCAAGGATGGCCCCGGGAGTTGTGATGTGTGTGGTATGGCTCTGGTTAAAGCCGAATCTCTGGGGTATGCCGGTCGTCGGTTAGCGGATGAGGATGCGCCTTTGATCATTCCGGCTTCAGCTCCTCTTATTACCGGCAAACGGGCTGTCGTTTATGTTGAACTTCCCAATGATGAGGGGCCTCTTTATGAGGGCCGTGAAGTCCAGCTTGGTCCTCGAGCGGGTGATTTATATGTGGTTAAATCCGGCTTGGTCGCAGGCGAAATGGTAGTAACCAACGGCAATTTTAAAATCGACAGCGAACTACAGATTCGAGCCAAGCCGAGTATGATGTCGCTGGCAAGCTCTGTCTCCGTGGTCAGTAATAATAACCAAAGTCTGGAACAAGCTGCGTCATATAAGGCCGGTAGCGCCGAGCGCGTGGAAATTTCTCAGTCTGCGCTTTCTGTCCTCTCTCCATTATATAATTCATATTTCGACGTTCAGATGGGCCTGGCTGATGATGATCTTTCGACTGCAATTGAAGCATTAAATCAAATTGCTGAAAATATCTCAGATGTGGATATGTCATTGTTTGAAGGTGATGGTCATCTGCATTGGATGAATTTGGCCGATAAGCTTAAAAGCGCGGTATCGGCCGGTAAAGCTTCTCCGGATATCGTCGAAGCCCGGAACAGGTTTTACCATCTTTCCAATGTGATCATAGAGCTTCACGATACATTTGGGCATGCAGAAGGAGAAGAGTTTTACCTGACCTTTTGCCCGATGGCCCGCAAGAATAAAGGCGCTTTCTGGTTGCAGACCGTGGATACAGTGTACAATTCATTTTACGGTAAATCAATGTTACGCTGTGGTTCAATCAAGCAGACTCTGGCATCGGAAACGAGGACAGGAAGTAAATAATGGTGGATCTTAAGAAAAATCCCGATGTCGAAAAATACTCATTTCTTGATCGTATCATTCGCTACTGTCTTGAAAATAAACTTGTGGTAACCCTGGTCACTTTGCTTTTCATCGGCTGGGGCGTGATGGTTGCCCCTTTCGATTGGGACCTCGGCGCTTTGCCTCGTGATCCGGTTCCGGTAGATGCCATCCCCGATATCGGTGAAAATCAACAGATTGTTTTTACTAAATGGATGGGGCGTTCACCTCAAGACGTGGAAGATCAGATTACCTATCCGCTTACGGTTTCGCTTATGGGTGTCCCGGGAGTAAAGACCATCCGAAGTTATTCATTTTTTGGTTTCTCCTCCATCTATATCATATTTAAAGACGACGTGGAATTTTACTGGTCTCGCTCGCGTGTTCTGGAAAAATTAAATTCACTGCCGCCCGGAACGGTTCCAGCGGATGTTCAACCGGCTCTTGGTCCGGATGCCACCGCCCTTGGCCAGATATTCTGGTACACCCTTGAGGGGCGAGATGAAGATGGAAGACCAACCGGCGGTTGGGACCTGCATGAACTGCGCTCCATTCAGGATTGGACGGTTCGATACGCCTTGCAGTCTGCTGACGGCGTGTCCGAAGTCACCTCGGTTGGCGGTTTCGTGCAGGAATATCAGATTGATGTCAACCCGGACGCCATGCGCGCTCATGGCGTGTCTTTGGAGCAGGTTTTTAACAGTGTCCGGATGTCCAACGTGGATGTTGGCGCGCGAACTATCGAAATCAACAAGGTGGAGTACGTTATCAGGGGGCTGGGGTTCATCAAGGAAGTCTCTGATATCGAAAATTCGGTGGTCAAGCAAACCGATAATATCCCCATTCGCATCAGTGATGTAGCCACTGTCTCCTTGGGGCCGGCTCTTCGGCGAGGTGCGCTTGATAAAGGTGGGGCCGAGGTGGTTGGTGGCGTGGTGGTGGTCCGCTATGGCGAAAATCCGCTGGCCACAATCAAAAACGTCAAGAAAAAGATTGCGGAAATTTCGACCGGGCTGCCGAAAAAGACTCTTCCCGATGGAAGAAAATCTCAGGTTACGGTCGTTCCATTTTATGATCGTACGGGATTGATCTATGAAACACTGGGGACGCTTAATACCGCGCTTATCGATGAAATTCTGGTGACGATAATCGTGGTTATAATAATGGTTGCACATTTGCGCAGTTCAGTCCTTATATCCGGGCTTCTGCCCTTGACCGTGCTTATTGTTTTCATTGCCATGAAGACATTCAAAGTGGATGCCAATGTCGTCGCCTTATCAGGCATAGCCATAGCCATTGGGACAATTGTCGATATGGGGATAGTAATCTGCGAAAATATCCTGAAGCATCTTGACGCCGCGCCACCGGATGCCAATCGTCGGGACGTTATCTTTCGAGCGGCGTCAGAAGTCGGCAGCGCCGTGCTTACCGCCATATCGACGACGATTGTATCGTTTCTACCGGTGTTTACCATGGAAGCGGCCGAGGGGAAACTGTTCAAGCCTCTGGCTTATACGAAAACTTTCGCCCTGCTCGCCTCCGTCATCGTGGCTTTGACGATAATTCCTCCTTTCGCGCATATTTTGTTCACTAAAGGAAAAAGTACCATCCGTTCAAGAAAATTCTGGCCGATTGGTTTGCTTCTGGCCGGAGTTGCGGCTATGGTTTGGTCGTTCTGGTGGACAGGTCTGGGCCTAATGCTTGCCGCCGCGTTCATGCAGTTTCGCAGCCGGATTCCGAGTCGAATATCTGAGAAAATTCCGGCGTATTTTAATTATCTCATTGTCGTGGTTGTCGCGGTACTACTTTCATCTCACTGGTTGCCTCTGGGCATCTCCGCCGGACAGTTATTGAACTTCATTTTTGTGGCTGTGCTGCTGGGAGGGATGCTCCTGCTGTTTACATCGCTTATTCGCGTTTATGAGCCGATATTGCGCTGGTGTCTGGAGCATAAGGGACTGTTTTTACTCCTGCCGATCATATTGATTCTATTCGGAGCCACCGTCTGGTTGGGGTTCGATACACTGCTTGGTTTCTCGCCCGAATGGATACGGTCATCTTCACCATACACGACATTGAATCACTCCTTCCCGGGACTGGGCCAGGAGTTTATGCCCGATCTGGACGAAGGGTCATTTTTATACATGCCCACGACTATGCCGCATGCATCAATTGGAGAAGCTCTGGATGTTCTGCAAATGCAGGATAAAGCGTTCAGCAGCATTCCGGAGATCGAATCGGTGGTCGGAAAACTCGGCCGGGCCGATTCTCCGCTGGACCCGGCGCCCATATCCATGTTTGAAACGGTAATTAATTACAAATCGGAATATATTGTGGATAAGGACGGCAACCGACAACGCTTCGGATATGATTATGACAAGGATAAGTTCCTCCGCGATGAATATGGAGAACTTATTCCTGATAACATTGGCCGGCCGTTCCGTCAGTGGCGGGATCATATCAAGAATCCTGACGACATCTGGAAAGAAATCGTCATAGCGGGCAAAATTGTCGGAACGACTTCGGCTCCCAAACTGCAACCGATAGCGGCGAGAATTGTCATGCTGCAATCGGGCATGCGAGCTCCGATGGGCGTCAAGGTCAAAGGTCCCGATCTGGAGACAATCGAGCGCGTGGGCCTTGATATTGAACGTTTCCTCAAGGAGGTTCCGTCCATTGAAGCTTCGGCGGTTATTGCCGATCGAATTGTCGGCAAACCGTATCTGGAAATAGACATCGACCGGGAAGCTATCGCTCGCTATGGGATTCACATTCAACAGGTACAGAATATCATCGAAGTGGCTATCGGTGGTAAGCGTCTGACCACAACGGTTGAGGGACGTGAACGATATCCTGTGCGTGTCCGGTATCAGAGAGAACTGCGAAACACCATAGAGGAGTTGGGGAAAATCCTGATACCTTCACCGAGTGGGGCTCAAATACCAATTATTGAATTGGCAGAAATTCGATTTATCCGTGGTCCGATGGTAATTAAGGCCGAGGATACATTTCTTACCGGCTATGTGATTTTTGACAAAAAATCCGGCTATGCCGAAGTGGATGTTGTCGAGGATGCACAAAATTATTTGCAGGAAAAGATCGCCTCCGACGAACTTGATATTTCGGCCGGTGTCAGCTATGCCTTTGCCGGGAGTTACGAAAATCAGATTCGGTCGGAGAAGAGACTGATGGTTGTTCTACCGCTGGCTCTCGTTCTGATCTTTCTCCTACTGTATTTTCAATTCAAGCGGGTTCCTACCACGCTGTTGGTATTTTCCGGGATTTTTGTGGCCTGGGCCGGAGGTTTTATGATGCTCTGGCTTTACGGCCAGGACTGGTTTTTGAACTTCGCCGTTTTTGGCGTGGATATGAGGGAGTTGTTTCAGATCAGGACGATAAATCTGTCCGTGGCGGTATGGGTCGGCTTTTTGGCACTATTTGGAATCGCCAGCGACGATGGCGTCATCATCTGCACCTATCTCGATCAGGTTTTTATCGCCGACAAACCCGACACGGTTGCTGCCGTCCGCGAAGCGGTTGTGAAGGCGGGCAAGCGGCGTATCCGTCCGGCCCTGATGACTGTGGCCACAACCATTTTGGCCTTGATACCGATTTTAACCTCAACCGGCCGCGGAGCCGATATTATGGTACCGATGGCTATTCCTTCGTTCGGGGGAATGACCGTGGTGCTGATTACGGTCTTTGTCGTTCCCGTTCTATATTGTGCTCTTGCTGAAAGACGTCTGCTTCGGAAGGGATAAATTAGCCACTTGACGGGATAGCCTGCACTGTCATATTTGGATTTAAATCCCTTTGAGGGTTGTTTAAAAAGCCTTTCGTATGTGGGACATAGAGTTATGCTAAACACAATCATTGGCGAAGGTAAAACTTTTCTATTGACAAAATGAGATTAAACCCTATAATAGACAGGCTCTTATGGCTCTACGAGCTTGAATAGCTCTCCGGACAGAGAAATGTCTGTTCGGGTTTTTTCTGCGTGATTATCCCCTTGAAAGTTTAGTCTGCAGAAGTTTTTTGAATTAGTACTTCGCAGATGATTCTGCTCTTGAAAGGTGCCTGGAAAATGGCTGATATTGCGTATATCCGAAATCTGGCAATTGTTGCCCATATCGATCACGGGAAAACGACACTTATAGATTCTGTCTTCAAATCAACACAAACTTTTCGTGAAAACCAAAAAGTAGCCGAACGGCTCATGGATAACAATGTATTGGAGCGTGAGCGAGGTATCACCATTCGGTCCAAACATTGTACCGTATCCTGGAACGATTACCTGATAAACATTATAGATACGCCCGGTCATGCTGATTTTTC
>JAAEQF010000406.1 GCA_024231695.1 FCB group bacterium | reverse complement strand
CATTCAAATGTTACGAGACTCTTTTCAGCCACAAAAGAATGGTTCAATTTCAATGAAAAGGATGTATGGACGCTCTTTCATTCGTATGCCTTTGATTTTTCCGTATGGGAAATATGGGGAGCCCTGTCTCATGGCGGGTGTCTGCTTGTAATCCCTTACTATGTCTCACGTTCGCCCGAGGATTTTTACAGGCTGCTTTCCAATCACGGCGTCACTGTTCTGAATCAGACGCCTTCGGCTTTTTTGCAGCTTATCCGCGCCGAGGAGTTAGTGGGAATTTCGGAAGACCTGAAACTGCGTCTGGTAATATTCGGCGGGGAAGCATTAAATTTCCAAAGCCTTAAACCATGGTTCGACAGACACGGCGGCAAGACCCCGAACCTTATAAACATGTACGGCATTACCGAAACGACCGTACATGTCACCTATTATCCGATTACTTCCGCCAACGTTGAGGAATCCGGAAGCATAGTCGGAAGACCTATCCCGGATCTTCAGTCTTATATTTTAGACTCTGCCCTAAACCCCGTGCCGCCGGGTGTGGTCGGGGAGCTTTATATAGGAGGGCCGGGCCTTGCAAGAGGCTATCTTAACCGCCCGCGTCTTACAGCAGAGCGTTTTGTCAAAAATCATTTTATCCAAGAACCGGACTCACGTCTTTACATGACGGGAGATTTGGCGCGTTATCTGCCGGACGGCAGGATCGAGTATCTTGGCCGTATCGACAATCAGGTTCAGATTCGCGGTTTTCGTGTTGAACTCGGAGAGATAGAAACGCTTCTTTCACGGCATGAGATGGTTAAAGAGAATGTAGTTGTAGTGAGAGAAAATCAGGATAAAAACAGGCATCTTGCCGCTTACATTGTAACAGAGGAAAAAAATGACGAAAATGCGGAAGAAAATATCTCGGAACTCAGAAGCCACCTGAAAGCAAAACTCCCTGACTACATGATCCCGACATTTTTCATATTCATGAATACTCTGCCTTTGACCCCGAACGGCAAATTAGACAGGAAAGCCTTGCCTGAACCGGATATGAGCGCCTTTGGCGCGAGATCCGGCTTTGTTGCGCCCGGTACTCCAAACGAAAAGCTGCTTGCCGGTATTTGGGGTGAGGTTTTGGAGGTTGAAGCAATCGGGGTTCATGACGGCTTCTTCGAATTGGGCGGAGACTCCATTCAAAGCATCAAGGTCATCGCCAAGGCCAGGGAAGCGGGACTCGATTTTTCGGTTAAGCAGCTTTTTGAAAATCAGACAATCCATGAATTGGCGAGAGTCAGCGAATCATCACGCGGTTTTTTGCCCGAGTCCGAAGTGAAGCCGTTCGCGCTTTTAACAGATGAAGATCGTATAAAAGCTCCGGATGATCTGGATGACGCATATCCGCTTAGCGCACTTCAGGCCGGGATGTATTTTCATACCGAGTATAGTAAGGACACCGCGGTTTATCACGATATCTTCAGTTACCATATTCAGGAGCATATGGATGACGGTGCTTTGGAAAAGGCTTTGGAGCATGTGGTAAACCGCCATCCCGTGCTGCGTACATCTTTTGCAGTAAAAGATTTCAGCGAGCCTTTACAGTTCGTTCATAAAAAAGTCAAGATTGCCATTGCTTCGGAAGACCTTGCGCATATGTCGTTTGATGAGCAGGAAGCTTTTATAGACGCATGGATTGAAAAAGAAAAGAAACGCGGTTTCGATTGGTCAAGGCCTCCTTTTGTGCGTTTTGTGATACACCACAGAGGCCGCGACACATTTAACTTGGGCATAAGTTTCCATCATGCAATTCTCGACGGCTGGAGCGTGGCTTCGATGGTTACGGAATTGTTTCTGGAATATAGATCTTTGCTGACACAAAAAACGACGCCGCCGCTTCCCGTGCTGTGGGGATTCAGGGATTTTATTGCGCTTGAGCGGGACACGGCCGAGTCGGAAGAGTGCAAGGATTACTGGCTCCGAAAATTGGAAGATATAAATATCCTTAAAATTCCGCGTTGGCCGGAACGCTTCCGATCGGACAGTATCGACCGTATTGAAACCGAAAGCGTCTCAGTTTCTTCCGGGCTTTCAGCAGGGCTCAAAAAACTATCAAAGCAAGCGGGAGTTCCGATCAAGAGTATTTTGCTGGCCGCTCACATGAAAGTCCTGAGCACGCTTGGCGGCGTTGCCGATATTACGAGCGGTCTGGTTTTGAATGGCAGGCTTGAGCGGAGCGAAAGTGAACAAACACTCGGCCTGTTTCTGAATACAT
>JAAEQF010000405.1 GCA_024231695.1 FCB group bacterium | reverse complement strand
CCCAACGGCTTTCCAAGAACGCCCTTGAATACCGAAATCCCCCTGCTGAAAAGAATCTTCACTCCCGATGAAGCCTCGCTGGCGGCCCACATGACCCGCAAAATGGAAGACAGTTCAGTTATTGCCGAACGAGCCGGAAGACCAGGCGATAATGACGTTTTTATCGAACTTAAAAACATGGCCCGCCGAGGACTGCTCTGGATCGACCGAGAAACAAAACCGCCACGTTTCCGGCTGGCGCCGTTTGTCGTCGGCGTCTATGAAGCGCAACTATATAATTTGGATGAAGAGATGGCCGGACTGGTGGAGAAATATTTGGCTGACGGCGGCGCGGCCGGGATTATGAAATATGATCCGGCCCTTCATCGTGTAATCCCCGTTCAGGGGGCGATCAACGCCGAATGGGTTCTGCCGTATGATGACGTGAAAGCGATTATCATGAAGGCCGAACAGTTTGCTGTCCGCGATTGCATCTGTCGCACTCAGCGGGCTCATCTGGGGCATCGCTGTGAGTTCCCGCTGGATAATTGTCTTTCTTTTTCCGTGGTTGCCGGTCCACCCACACCGGATGATATCACTCGGGATGAGGCCTTGGCCATTTTGAATAAAGCCGAAGAGACCGGGCTGGTGCATACGGTCAGCAATGTCATCGAGGGTGTCGGGTACGTCTGCAATTGTTGTGGCTGCTGCTGTGCCATCCTGAGGGGCATCACCGACTGGGGTATCGACAAATCGGTCGCTTTCGCCAATTATTTTGCCGAAGTCGATTCTGATCAGTGTGACAACTGCGGAACCTGTATTGAACGATGTCAGGTGGATGCTATCGCCGAAGCGGATGATGTCTCTGTGGTTGAGCGGGCCAAATGTATCGGTTGCGGGCTATGTGTCACCGGCTGTCCCAGTGGGGCGGTCCTGCTTTACCCCAAACCGGAAAATGAAATTATTCAGCCGCCCTTGAATTTCGCCGCATGGGAATCCGAGCGGATCAAAAATCGTGGATTGGCCGGATAGGGTATTACTTTTTCGAGGCCCTGATCGAAAAGGTCATCGGTATTTCGTTCTTGCGCTCGGGGTAATAATACCAGTCGCCGTCCTT
>JAAEQF010000404.1 GCA_024231695.1 FCB group bacterium | reverse complement strand
TCGTCGTAGATGCCGATCCGCTCGATCCCCAGAAGCTCCTGCCAGATCTCGGCCAGGCGGTCCTCGACCGGGTTGCGCGGCGCGGTGTAGGCGGTCGACAGCCGCGGCCGCTCGTGGCGCTCGCCCACCGGAGGCGCCGGCACGCCGGGCGACGGCCGCGCCTCCTGCTCGGCCAGGAGCGCCGTGAAGTCCACCGGCGCGACCACAATTTGCGGTCCCCGGTGATGGGCGAGGATCCGCCGCCACGCCTCCGGACCTTCCGCGGGACTGATGCCGATCTCGGCCAGACGGCCCGCGACGCCGTCGTCGGGGGCGGATCCCGGCCGGGCCAGGCGCTCGGCCGCGGCACCGACCCGCTTCATGGTGAACTGCTCGATCGTCGCCAGCTCGGTGCCGTCCTCGGCGAGCAGGGTGACGTCGAAGCTCAGGGTCTCGCGCTTCGCCGTCGCCTCGCGGCGGCGCAGGTGGCTGTAGAAGCGGCGCGGCAGCGGACGGTGGAGCCGCAGGGTGCCGTAGGACATGGGCAGGTAGTCCTGCCACTCGGCCAGCCCCCGGCCCAGTCCGGTGGCGAGATCGAGCAGTGCGGGATGAAGGGCCAGGTCCTCGATAT
>JAAEQF010000403.1 GCA_024231695.1 FCB group bacterium | reverse complement strand
GATACCGGTGGGACCCTGTCAGTTCACTGCGGCTATTGTAATCATATTTGCTGAATGCATCCTGTGAAAATGCTGTTCCTGTGTTTTCAACATGGGTTCTTCTGCCGAGATCATCATATGTGTAGTCATACTGTGAGATCAGGGGATTCGCAATCCTCCCGGGAAATTCGTTTTTCACAATTGTTTTCAGATTGCGCTCTGGTTCATACTCATATGTTGTCACAAGATCGTTGGTCATGCCGGAGCCGATTTCAACTCTTTTGATAAGGTCGGATTTGGAATCATAATAATATGTGGCTGTTTTCTGTGTGCCCGCAATGTTATGGGAAACACTTTTAAAACGGCCTGTTTTGTTTTCATAGCCATATGTCACATCATAATCAGTTCCCATGTAAAAACCAGTTGATCGTCCGTATGTGTCATATTTCCGTGTCACTGTCCTGTTGTACAGACCAGAACCTGAAAACGAAGCATCCTGTGTTATACTGACTGAATTCAGTGCAATGCAAGTGTGTCAGGATTATAGCTGAAGGTTCGCGTTCCCACGGCATCTGTTATAGTTTTCTGTCGTCCGAGGCGGTCATATGTGAATCTGATATCAGGTGTTGTGTCAGAATAGTCAATGTTCAGCATCTCGGCGGTTTTTGGATCATAAGTGTATGTTGTTACAATGCTGCCGCTTCCTGTTGTTATAATGCTGCCGCTTCCACGCGCCCATGTCCGGGTTTCAAGTTTTCCGCCAGGTTTGTAGGTGTATGAGACACTTTTGCTTTTTGCATCTTTTTTTGCTTCCAGAAGCCCGGTGTCCGGATCGTAAATCCACTCTGTTTTGTCTGTACAAACAGCGTTTTCGGGCCAGTCAGCGCCATCCCAGCCGGTTCCTTCGCGGTATGTACACATATACTTAAGTCGCCCGTATTCATCGTATTCGTACTGTACAGGATAATTGG
>JAAEQF010000402.1 GCA_024231695.1 FCB group bacterium | reverse complement strand
GGCATCGCTAAAATCAAGGGTTAAATCAATTCCCGGCCCACCACCAATAGGATCGGACCACATAGCCGCATCAGTACCCCAGGAATCAAAATAATTCCCAGCGGCCTGATAATCACTATAAGTGGTCAGCCCGATCTTTGACGGTTTGTCAAAAACAGAGATGAAGAGAGTGTCGTTATCCTCGACTCTCCAATCGTAGATACTCTTGAATGAGAGACTGGCGCCTACGATAGTCTCACCGGTATGGGCCCAATCGAGACCCCACTCATAAGCTTTGTAATGATCGAGATCATAGAGATCAGCATCTGGCGGCGTGAATGTATAAACGCCGGCCATAGCTGAGTTTGATCCCAAAATTGCGAAGCCGATAATCATAAGCATGGCCAAAGCTTTCTTCATTTGCATAACTCCAGTACGTAAAAAGTGCAGTAGTTCTGGTTCACTCCACTTTCTGCAAATACTGGGCCGATTAGGAGGTAATTTGTAAGTTGCTATTGGGTAACAGCATGAGAGGTAAATTTGGTGAGATTGTGCAATTTCAAAGTCGATTATTTGCAAATAATTCCATAACTATGCAGAAAGCAGAAAAACAGGCGGTCCGATCCGAACCGCCTGTTTAAATTGACTTTTATTGGCTGTTTGTGGATTTAGCCAGTCGAAACCCTCTCGGCCGATGGTCCGGCCTGTTTGACTTCATCCGGGACATCTTCGGCAAACTGAGCAAAATTCTCGTGGAACCGGCGGGCCAGTTCTCGGGCTTTTTCGTCATAGGCCTTCTTGTCGGCCCAGGTTTGTCGTGGATTTAAAACCTCCGGCGGAACTTCGGGGCAGGCCTGTGGCACGTTGAGTCCAAAAATCGGATCGGTTTCATATGGGACATTGTCCAGTTTTCCCGAAAGAGCTGCTTTGATTATGGCTCGAGTATATGGCAGAGACATTCTTTCGCCGATCCCAAATGGTCCGCCTGTCCAACCGGTGTTGATCAACCAGCAGTTAGTTTTATGCTTGGCGATTTTCTTCCGTAGAAGTCGGCTGTAAACCGTCGGCGGTAAAGCCATAAAGGGCGCTCCGAAACAGGTACTGAAGGTCGCCGTCGGCTCGTTACCCATGCCGACTTCCGTGCCCGCCACCTTGGCCGTGTAACCGGAAATGAACTGGTATCCGGCCTGTTCCGGGGTCAGACGGCTGACCGGAGGGAGGACGCCGAAAGCATCACAAGTGAGCATAATGACATTTTTCGGGTGTCCGCCGGTGCCTTCGCGGATAGCTCCGGGGATATGACTGATCGGATACGACGCTCGCGTATTTTCAGCCAGCGCATTATCATCCAGATCGACGCGCCGACTGTCGGGATCAAAAGCCACGTTTTCAAGAATGGTGCCGAAACGGCGCGTGGTTTCATAAATGTCCGGTTCGTTTTCAGGCGATAAACGAATCACTTTGGCATAACAACCGCCTTCAAAATTGAAAACACCATTTTCCGACCAACCATGTTCGTCGTCGCCGATCAAAGCTCGGTCAGGGTCAGCCGACAAAGTTGTTTTGCCTGTACCCGAGAGACCAAAAAACAGAGCGCTATCGCCTTCGGCGCCGACATTGGCCGAACAATGCATCGACAGCACGTTCTCCTGAGGTAGGAGATAATTGAGAACGGTAAAGATCGACTTCTTCATCTCACCGGCATAATGAGTCCCGCCGATCAGGATTAACTTTTTCTCAAAACTGAGGAGGATAAAGGCTTCGCTGTTGGTGCCATCGAGTTCCGGGATAGCCTGAAATTCCGGTACATCTATAACGGTAAATTGAGGTACATGAGCTTCTCTTTCACCCGGATCGTGAATTTGGCGAAAAGCATTACGGGCAAAAATACTGTGCCAGGCTTTTTCCGTAATGACCCGAACTGGTATGCGGTATTCCAGATCAGCTCCGGCATGACAATCCTGAACGAAAATGTCCTTACCCTGCAAATAAGCCTGCATTCGATGGAATAGGGCGGTGAATTTTTCCGCGGGGATGGAACGATTGGTGTCGCCCCACCAGACTTTGCCTTCGCTGACTGTATCCATAGCGATAAACCGGTCATGCGGGCTGCGCCCAGTATGATGTCCGGTACGGACTATTACCGGCCCCATATGACCGATATGACCTTCGCGACGCCGAACGATCTGTTCATATAATTGAGCTGTAGTGGCATTCCAATAAACATTACCCAGATTGGTCAGACCGAGTTGTTCCAGTGTTTTACTGCTTCCCTGTGAAACGACATGCATCGTGATTTCCCTCTCTTCCTTTTTATTTCTATATACCGATATTCATCTCTTTTATTCAGTGTTATCGGATGGCACTTTTTAATCTTATCGGACTACCCTCCGGTTTGTTAAGTCCAGAAAGTTATGCGCGGCCTGCGGTAGCAGGCTACCGGCATGATAAGGCGGAACTTAAATTTATATTATAAAAAAACGCCGGTCTCCGTAACCGACGTTTTTATCTATGTATTGCTACATGTGGTGCGACTAAGTTACTCGTCAACAATGTCTTCCAAAATTTTTTGTTGTCCTGTCACTACCTGACTCATAACTTTTTCGCCCTCACTATTAAAGACGCTGCTCATCATTCCCGCGTTCAATACTGTTATACGTACTTATCCGTTAGTGGTTTCAAAAACACCGCTCCGGCTTCGTTTTCATCAAGAAAATGCTGATAATCCTCACCGTTTCTTCCTCCGTTGTATTTAGCTATTTGGATGCAGAAACCGGAAAAACGATTCAGAATTTTTTTGGCTTTTGGGAATTTTTATCGCTTAAGGCCTGAACTTACTCAAACAGCGCTTCGACGAATGTCTCCGAATCGAATGGCTTGAGATCATCGACCTGTTCACCCAGCCCGATAAAATCAATCGGTACCGACATTTCCTCGGCGATGGCAATGACCACGCCGCCCTTGGCTGTGCCGTCCAATTTGGTTACCAGAAGACCGTCCACACTGCTGACCGCATCGGTGAATACCTTAACCTGCGAAAGAGCGTTCTGGCCGGTGGTGCCGTCAAGGACCAGTTTGGACCGGATCGATTCGACAGGCACGACCTTGGTAAGCACCTGCTTGATCTTTTTAAGTTCGTCCATCAAATGCGCTTTGGTATGCAGTCTTCCAGCCGTATCGATGATTAGAAGATCGATGCCGCGGGCTTTGGCCGCAGTGGCGGCGTCAAAAGCCACTGCCGCCGGATCGGAGCCGTCGCGAGCCCGGATTAAATCAACACCGGATCGTTCAGCCCAGATGGCCAGTTGATCGACAGCCGCGGCCCGGAAAGTATCGCAGGCGGCGATCATCGTCTTTTTTCCCTGAGTCTTGAAATACTTGGCCAGTTTGCCTACCGAGGTCGTCTTTCCGGTGCCATTGACACCCATAATCAGCCAGATGACCGGACCATCGGCCGAACCTAAATCGCCCGGATCACGGTCGGTCTGGACAATAGCCGATATTTCGCTTTTAAGCTCGGTCAGGACTTCATCGGGGGTTTTGATATTATCGTGGGCAACTTTTTTCTTGATATTGTCGATGATCTTCATCGTGGCCGACACACCGACATCGCCCTGAATCAGTATTTCCTCGATTTTCTCGAGTAGATCATCATCGACCTTGGCGGCCATACCGACCGCCTGGCGGACTTTCCCAACGATATTGTCCTTGGTCCGGGAAAGCCCCTTCTTGAAACTTTTTATGAAATTACGCATTAGCCTGCCTGGGTCAAGTTGTCGTCTTCGGCGTAGTGCATGTCGAGGATGGTGTCGGCTTCCTCTTCATCCTTCTTGAAGCGCACGGCCACCACCTTACTCACACCCGGTTCCTCCATGGTGACGCCATAGAGGGAGTTGGCCGCTTCCATGGTGATCTTGTTGTGAGTAATAATGATGAACTGCGTCTGGCGCGAGAATTTGCGCACGATAGTAAGGAAACGCCCGACGTTGACATCATCGAGTGGCGCGTCGATTTCATCGAGAAAACAAAATGGCGAAGGTTTGACCATGTAGAGGGCAAACAGAAGCGATATGGCCGTGAGCGCCCGTTCGCCACCGGAAAGCTGAGTGATAGTCAGCGGTTTTTTACCTCGTGGGCGTGAAATGATTTCAATCGGCGATTCCAGAGGATTGGAAGGATCGACCAGAATAATGTCGGCCTCGCCACCGGTGAACAATTCTTCGTACATCTGCTTAAAATTAGCCCGGGCTTGCTCCAGCGTTTCCAGAAACATCATCCGTGCCGTCTGATTGATTTTCTGAATTGTCGATCTCAGAGTACTTTTGGCCGTGATCAAATCATCCAATTGTTTGGACAGAAATTCCTGACGTGATTTTTGCTGGTCGTATTCCTCCAGTGCCAGTAAGTTAACGATTCCCATCCGGCGCAGTTTTTCCTGCAGGTCATCCATGTGAGTGGAAATCTGTTCTTCGGATAACTCCGCATTGGGTGATTCCACCTTCAATTCGCGTATATCGGTTTCATATTCCGAACTGGTTCGTTCTTCAAGCTGTTCCAGCCGCGAGTTGACTTCGGTTAACGATATATCGGCTTGGTGTATTTCATCGCCGATCTGGTCTTTCTCCCGCCGAAGAATTTTTACCTGTTTTTCCAGTTCATCGACACCGGCCAGCTGGTCATCATGCCTTTGGCGTAACTCCTGCTGAGTGGCAGTTTCCTGCTCCCGCTCTTCGAATAGCTCCTTGAGGCCGACTTCATCAGAGCGAATAATCTCAATCAACTCACCGCTGGTCGTTTCTGCCTCACCGATCTGCCCGTTCTTAAGTTCGATGTTAGAGGCGATATCGGTCAACATTTCTTCATAATAAGTTATTTGTGAAGCATGATGCGACCGTTTGCTTTCCTGCTCGACTGTTGCCATTTGCAGGCGATTGACCTCTTCGGTAGCGTCATGCGTGCCTTTTTCCAATTCTTCCAGTCGTTCACGCTTGGAGCGAACCTGAGCTGCAATTGTTGCTTTTTGCTGGTCGAGTTGATCGAAATCGAGAGCCAGAGTGTATTGGCGATTTTTCAGATTGTCCAGCTTCTGGGATAGTTGATCCATGCGCTGATCGATGCTGGTGACGACCTCATCGGCCGCATTAATCTTGAATTGCTCCTCTTTCAATGAGGAGTTCAAATCGCTCAACCGGTCTTTGTCCTCGGCCAGTTTCTGATTTGCTTGAGCTATTGTCTGCCGCAATTGCCCGATTTTTAAAGTAGTATCAGCCTGCTTTTCCTTGATCTCGGATATCTGTCCCTGTAATTCATCCAGTTTCTGTGTCAACGTTTCGATTTCGTCCTTGCGTCCGATGAGGGAAAGCTCCTCAGAGGCCCCACCGGTAATCAGACCGTCCCGGCTGTACATTTCGCCACGCATAGTCGTCACCCGGTATCCCAGAGGCAAAGAATCGAGCAGGCGCAGAGCCGTTTCGCCGTTATCACAGATAGCCGTGCGGCCCAGCAGGGAAGAGGCCACGAGTTTATATCGATCGTCGCATTCGATCAAACTGTCAGCCCAGCCGTTCACTCCGGGGATATCCGGCAAAACCGGCCGGCCGTTGGTTTCGGTCAATCGATCCAGAACCAAAAATGTTGCTCTTCCGGCTTTTTGATCTTGCAGATGGGTTATCGCTTCCTGAGCTGTCTGATGATTGCTGCAGAGGATATACTGGGCCGAATCGCCCAATGCCGCTTCAATGGCCGGCCGAAACCCGTCATGCGGACGAAGGAAGTCGGCTACCGTACCGGTGATGTCAACCCAGCGATTGGCTATTTCAAAAACGGCCACGACTCCGCTGCCGTATCCCTCATAATGCTCGATCATCTCGGCCAGGAGATTCTTACGCGCCAGAGTGGCCTCGTAACCGGATGATAACTCGGCCAAATTGTCGCGTAGCTGATCGTTTTGTGTCTGGCTGTCTTCCAGATTTTTTTCCGTTTCGGCGAGGGATTCCTCAAGTCGGTTGTTTTCGGATGAAACCTGGTCGATCTGAGATTGAAGCCCGGTGATCTTCTCCCGCCGCCTGCTTTTTTCTTCAGTCAGGTTTCTCCTGCGCTCGTTTTGTGTTTCGATATCGCTTTGCAGGTCTTTGGTCTGTTCCTCGATATTGGCCGAATCGGTTCTTCCCGATGAAATTTTTCCTTCCAGATCGAGAAGTTTGGTGTTTTCATCATCGGCCAGTGAGCGGAATTGTAGGTATTCGCTATCAGCTGTCCTTTGCCGGATCAGAGACTGTTCCAGCTCTACACCCAATCTTTCGATCTCACCGCCGATTTGGTCATGTTCGTTTTGGCTCTGGCCCTTCTCATCGCGGATGACTTCGGCCCGCTTGTTCAACGCATCGATTTCGTCGCGATTCTGTGCGGCCAGGGAAGTCAGGTTTTCTTTCTTTTCGCGATTGACCGAAATTTCGGTTTCCACCTGATGGGCTTTTTCAGAAAGCTCAAGGACTCGGCTCGATTTTTTGGTCAATTCGTGGTCGAAGTCGGTCAACGTAGTGCGGCCTTTTTCCAATTCGGCGAAATGCGAGTCCAGTCCGGCTTCGACGCCAAGCCGCTTGTCTTCCAAAGATTTCATCGAAACAGAAAGCTCTTTACGGTCTGTCGTCAGCTTCTCGTATTTGAAACCGGCCGTGTAGAGTTCCCAGCTTTTCAATTCATCCGAAACGGTTTTGTATCGTCGGGCTTTATTCACTTGACGTTTTAAGGAATTGACCCGAGTATTGACTTCCGACAGGATATCCTGAAGACGCTGAAGATCGTGCTCGGTGGCTTCCAGTTTGCGTTCGGCGGCCTGTTTGCGATGCTTATACTTGGTAATCCCGGCTGCTTCCTCGAATAAGAAGCGTCTCTCCTCGGCCTTATCCGATAGTATAGCCTCAATCATATCCTGCTGAATGATAGCATAGGCATGCGAACCGAGACCGGTATCGGCAAATAGATCGGTGATGTCCTTGAGTCGGCAGGGTACTTTATTCAAGAGGTATTCCGATTCGCCCGAACGGAAAAGACGCCGTGCAATGGCCAACTCGTTGTATTGCGAAGGGAGGACGCCGTGGCGATTCTCCAGTTGCAGCGAGACTTCAGCCATTCCCAGAGGTTTGAGCGTCCGCGTACCGGCAAAAATAACTTCCTCCATTTTATTGCCGCGCAATAGAGAAGTCTTTTGTTCGCCCAGCACCCAGCGCAGAGCATCCAGCAAATTGGTTTTGCCGCAGCCGTTGGGGCCGACGATGGAGGTTATCCCTTCGTTGAATAGAAAGGTCGTCTTTTCCGGAAACGATTTAAATCCCAGCAGTTCGAGCTTTTTCAAATACACTTAACAGTCTCCTTGAATCATGATGCGGCTTGGCCGTTTGATCGTGAAATGTTGGCCACCACCTCAAGTATGGAACGATAAATCAGGCGGCGATCACGTAGAAATTTGGTTTTAACCTCAAGGTTCAAATAAGGGAGTCCAAGTTTGCCCTGGCAACCAAAACGAACCGCCTCCGGGAAACTCAGCAGGATGCGTGCGGCAAAACGGTTTTCATCCAAATTGGTATCAAAGACATAATCAAAATTTCGCTTTTCCAGTTTTTCCAGAAAGGTGCGGGCCGGAAGCTGGCACCAGTTCATCGCCGATTTCCCGGGTGTGATGATATGAAAGCCCTTGGAGGGGAAGATCGAACGGACATTGGTCTGAGGACAGGCCAATAGAAACACTGAATCGTCTCCAAAAAGCTGAGTGATTTCGGGAAGAACCTGCTTGACCACCGTGAGGTCACGCTGTGAGGCAGGTAAAAGAACCAAAAGCGATTTCCCCTTAAGGTGCAGGGGCAGAGACAACGGTGTCGAATCGAGCCGGGCCGATAGCCGGTTCAAATATATTCTGGCTGCCAGCGATTTAATGCCCATCGCCTGTTTCCTCACCTGTCGTATCTGCTGTCCCGAATCGCGGATGCACCGGTATCTCACGGCTTGGGGACGGTTCTTCTTCCGTGTCGGTCGAAGGGTAAAAGTTACGATAATTTACCTGGTTGATTTCCAGCCCGGCGATTGTTTGGGCTCGTTCGGCCAATGGCGCCAGTCTGGTTCCGTTCAGAGTCAATTCCACTGCCGTGGAAATTCCAATCGTGAGCATGAAACGATATTCGGCTTGCCACCGTCGTTCTTCTCCGGCCGCCAATTGACGGTTCATAACTGTGTCGCCGTCACTGGCCACAACAACCCAAACGTCCTGGCGTGCCCTCAAATGCAAATCGAGTTTTTCTGGTGGTTCATAAGGTGTGACTATGTAATCCTGGATTTCTGCTGAATCATGGGAATCGATATTAGCGCCGGTACCTGATGCTGCAGTTTCTATTTCGGTGCCGGAGGGGTCGGCCTGTTTATCCTTAACGATCAGGTTATAAACCATAAAGGCCGCAAATATCAAAACGATAATCCCGATAATATAAGCCAGTGTCTTGATGAATCCCTTTGTCTGATTGCTGGAGGATGAATCTATTTCATTCTCGCCGTCATCTTCATCCCCTTCGCCGCCAGCCAAAATACCGGCCGTCTCGCCATTGACTGCTTCGATCTCTTCCAGAATGGCTGGGTCGATACCGAGGTACTGGGAATAACTTCTGGCAAATAACTGAAAATAGGGGATGGAGGGGAGTTGCGTCGGATCGCCAGCTTCCAAAGCCTCAATGTATTTTGGCATAATCTTGGTGGCTTCGGAAGATTCTTTGATTGACTTTTCCTGCTCTTTACGAGCGACTGCCAGCAGGTCACCAATTTTCGTATATTTATTCGCCATAAGTTTCCCAATAAATCCCGGCTAATCGTTCCAACTCGCCCATGGGCAGACCGACTACATTATCAATATTACCCTCTACAGTGTCAACTAAAAATCGCCCCATCCCTTGTATTCCGTAGGCTCCAGCCTTATCCAACGGTTCTCCCGTGGCGATATATCGCAGTAATTCCTCGTCACTGACCCGATTAAACCTCACTCGGCTCTCTTCTACCCCGGAATGACAAATCTCGGATCGGCTGTCATATAGAGCCAATCCGGTGAATACCGAGTGAGTCCCACCGGAGAGGATCTTTAATAGCCGCAGGGCATCGGCTTCATCAATCGGCTTCATCAGGATTTGATCATCATAAACAACAATTGTATCACAGCTAAGATATACTTTGGAATTTCGCTTGTCGATGGATAATACTTTCTGCCGCGCCAGCTCCATAGCCTGTTCGGCTGAACTCAGTCCCGGAGTGATCTTTTCCTCGATGCTTGGAACGATAACTTCAAATGGAATAAGGGCTTCCGTGAGTATGGTCTTTCGTCGTGGCGAACCCGAGGCCAGAACCAAACCAACCTCTTCGGCCAGACGTTTAAGCCTGGGAAATGTCATCTTCGAGAATGAAGGTAACCGGACCGTCATTTATAATCTCAACTTCCATTTTGGCCCCGAAAACCCCGGTGGCGACTTTGATGCCGGTGTCAGAAAGCATCTGTACGAAACGACTATACATTTTTTCAGCTTCATCGGGGGGCATGGTCCCGGTGAAACTCGGCCGGCGACCTTTGCGAGTACTGCCATGTAGCGTAAACTGGGAGATCACCAAAAGCTGGCCTTTGGCTTCGACGACCGAACGATTCATTTTGCCCGCCTTGTCTTCAAAAATACGCAATTCCAGTATTTTTTTGGCCAGTCGAGCCGCTGATTCCATGATATCGCCGGCTTTCAATCCGACCAAAAGCACCAGACCGGGCCCTATTTCTCCGGCGATTCTTCCACCGGATTGATTGGATTCGAAAACGGTTACCGAGGCGCGCCGGACTCTTTGCAGGACAATTTTCATTTCAGGCGGAAGGTAGCCTGTTTTAGGCTTTGTGTCAACCGACGATTGGCGGCCGAACGACGGAAATGGCTGAATTTTGGCGGTCAGGTTGTTTTCTACATCTGTCGCTGGACTAATTAGACACTCATCCAAGAAATTGATTGCGTTTCGATATTGTCCGTCATAGTTTCATACTATTGATTAATGGATGTTCGGCGGGAACCGTTTTACGCAACCGCTGTTTCATGTAATAGTATATGCAGGATTGAAGTTAAGGTTTTTATTACATAAGGTAAAGAGGGAGGATTTATAATGAGTCAGCCGGTACATGTAACCGATGATACGTTTGAAGCGGAAGTTAAGAAGTCAGAAGTGCCCGTTATTGTTGACTTCTGGGCTCCCTGGTGCGGACCCTGCAAGATGATTGCCCCGATTCTGGAAGAGATTGCCGGTGAATTCGACGGAAAAATCAAAGTTGCCAAGATGGATGTTGACGGCAATCCCAAAACCCCGGCCTCGTTTTCGATTATGTCGATTCCGTCCTTGCTGTTTTTCAAGAACGGTGAGGTTATAGACCAGATTGTGGGCGCGGTGCCCAAAGCCCAATTGGTGGCGAAATTGGAAAAAGTTTTGGCTTAGGAAAAAGACGTGAACGATCAGTCTGAAAATTCATCGGCTTGGAAAAATCCGTCACCGGACGAGATCAAAAACATCCTGAAGGACACCAAAACTATCGCGGTGGTTGGACTATCGTCCAAGCCGGAGCGGGCATCCAACGGGGTGGCTCGCTACTTGATTGAACAGGGATTCGAAGTGATCCCGGTCAATCCGGTGGAAACAGAAATTCTTGGCAAAAAATCCTATCCGGATCTTGGTTCGATCGGTCAACCGGTTGACCTGGTTGACGTTTTCCGGAAAGGTGAGGCTACGCCGCCGATCATCAAGGAAGCCCTCGCCATCGGAGCCCGCTGTATCTGGTTGCAGGAAGGGGTCATTTCGCAGGAGTCGTATGACCTGGCTCATGAGGCGGGCGTCCCGATAATTATGGATAAATGCGTGCTCAAGGAGCATAAGAGGTAACAGGCTATGGATTCCTATAACATCTGGTTTTTGATTCTATTTGTCGCCGTCTGGATAATACTGGTTCGGTTTGTATTTCCTCGGCTGGGAGTGCCCTCCTGACACACCGCCGGCTGTGACACCCGGCCCAAGGCTCCGGCGGAGCCAGATGACGAAACAACCACTAAGCTTTCCTGATTTGGCGCCAATTTACCTAAGCGTAAATTTGAGTCGAACCGTAAGAAGGCATAAAACCGAACCGATGTTCTGCCGATACGTATTATATCTATGAGAAGAAATTATTCCAATCTCAACTTCGGCGCTTTCAACCCGAGCGGCCGTCGTCCCCTGCCCACGGGAGTGAAATACCTGCTCATCGCCAATGGCGTTATGTATATAATGCAGATGCTGTTCGGCCGCGAATTGACTGTCTTGCTGGGATTAACGCCGATTCGGGTTTTGCAGGATCTATCTGTATATCAATTGTTTACCTATATGTTCCTGCACAGTACAACCAGTATTTTTCATATCCTTTTCAATATGCTCATGCTCTGGATGTTCGGCACCGAAATCGAATTCACCTGGGGTACCAGACAATTTCTGAAATATTATTTTCTGACCGGTATCGCTGGCGGAATTTTTACCATTATGTTCCTGCCGAATTCACCGGCCGTAACTATCGGCGCCTCGGCTGCTATCTATGGCCTATTGGTCGCCTACGCGGTCATGTTTCCCAATCGGATGATTCTGGTTTTCTTTCTGATTCCGATGCGAGTCAAATTTGCGGTGCTGATTTTTGTCGGCATTGAATTTCTGGCCTCGATGGGCGGTAGTTCCGACGGTGTGGCCCATCTGGCCCATTTGGGCGGAGCGGCCATCGGTTTCGTTTATCTCAAACTTGATTGGCGGCTTCGTAATATCTTCCGCTTCCTGTCTCCGAAACGGGCATTTGATAGCTTGCGTTATCGGAGTAAATCTCGTAAGATGAATAAAAATCGGCAGGAAACCGAAGAAATAATGAAGCGAGTGGATCATATCCTGGACAAAATCAACGATGTCGGGATTGAAAACATAAGCGAAGAAGAACGACAGTTTCTCGGCAGTGCCAGCGAAATACTGTCGAAAAAGGGAAAGTAGGCTTCTATGTCTAAAAAAGTACTTCTTGTCGAGCGCTCCCTGGCCGTCAGAGGTATCGCCGAATCCCTTCTGCGCCAGAACGGCTATGAGGTTCTGGCTGCTGACGGAGCCGACGGCGCGCTTGAAATTTTACATGGAAGTAAAATTGACCTTCTTCTTATAGCCTCTGATATTAACGATAAAAATGGTCAGCGTTTCTATGAATCTTTGGGGGCGGACAATTCCACCGCCGTTATTCCGCTGATTATCATGCATGATCAGACCGAGGGCGAACTGGCTTATCCGCCGGAAGCCATTATCGGCAAGCCATTCACTCCCAGTGAATTTCTCGACAAAGTGGCCGCTTTCAGCGGAAGTGCCGATCAACCGATTACTACCGAAGTTTCTCCTTTTGCCAATGCCGATGTAGAGGATGATTTGATCGATGCCGCTTTGGGGCTGGATAAACTCGACGTGGCCGAATCGGAAGTTATCGGCAACGATACCGGTGTCTATCGAGTGCAAAATAAGAAAGTCACCCAGGAATCGATGATTGGTTTCGACTATAAGGCTCAAAACGACGACTCCACCATTAACCGCAAAAAAATTGATCAGGTCAGTGTGCCTCCTCCCAAAAGCGAGAAAAAGGCTGAGGAAGAAAATAGTGATTTTCTGGGAAACGATTCCGATCGATCTCTTGAACGTCCGACCGAAGGCATGTCCTCCTCGAGCAAAATCGAGATAGTACCGGACCAATACGGTATGATTCCACCGGCGGGGGACAAGGATCCATCTACTGACGGCACCGGTAGTGGTCACGATTACGATTGGTTTGTGAACGAGATGCAGAGGGAAGCCGCTTCTCCCAAAGCCGCCGACTCTGGATCGTTGCCGATTGCACCGACATCCGAAGGGATGGAACCGGTAGCCCCATCGCCGGCTCCCATTGGGAACGCGACCGAAGATGTCGTCGAAAAGCCTTCGCATAACCAGGCCGTGGACAAATTTATCTCCGAGTTTAAAAAGGAGATGGAGAAGATTTCCGACGAGGTCGCGCCTGATATTCCCGTGACCAGCATTGTTGCCGAGCAAGCCCCGGCCGCTCCGGAGATCGCCGACATGCCGGCGGAAGCGACCCTTAATTGGGACGATGCCATTGAGCAACTCGGGCCCGACGGTTTACACGATCTGTCCAGAGATTTGATCGATGCGGTTGCCGCCAAGCTGGCCGATCGGATTGCCGCCCGTCTCGACCCTGAAACTGTCTATCAGCTTCTCAAAACTTGTCTTTTGGAATCATCGAAAAAGAAAAAGTAAATATGCCATCCTCCAAAACCGACCCGCAGCGTATAACAATAAAAGTTCAACCATCAAAAAACGAGTAGGATATGTTTGAAGTTTCAGTCACCTATATCGGCGCTTTATTTGCCGGATTTCTTTCTTTTGTCTCGCCCTGTGTCCTGCCATTGATCCCGGGATACCTGTCCTTTATTTCCGGACTTTCCATCGATCAATTGAGCGATAAAAGCCGCCGTAAATCAAACGTATTGCGCGTGGGAGCAAGTTCCCTACTATTCGTTTTTGGCTTTTCGACCGTGTTTATTCTGATGGGCGCATCGGCCACATTTATCGGCGACTGGCTACGTGAACATATGAGTGTTTTCAATAAAATCGCCGGCGTTGTCCTGGTTTTATTCGGCCTCCATGTCATGGGCCTGTTCAAAATCAAAACTCTCAATTATGAAAAAAGATTTCACACCAATTCTCGGCGATTCGGTATGATCAGCGCCTATTTCATCGGCTTGGCTTTTGCCTTCGGCTGGACGCCCTGTATCGGACCGATCTTGGGCGCCATCCTGACCGTGGCGGCCAATGAGGGTTCGGTGACGCGCGGTATTGTCCTGCTGTCCTTTTACTCGGCCGGACTGGGGATACCGTTTATTATTTTCGCCGTGCTGTTTAATTACTTTGTCGGATTTTCCGGTTTCTTTAAACGACATTTTCATACCGTCGAGATAATATCCGGACTGCTTTTAATTGCGGTCGGGATTCTCATCTTTTTCAATATGCTGCAAGTTCTATCGGTGTACCTGATGGAATGGTTTCCATTCCTTCAAAACATCGGCTAATTGTTGAGCCGCCCTTGACAGGCTTCGGCGGGCTGATTATATTTGCGCCCGTGACTAATAACAAACCGAGGAATCATGACGGCTAGTAAAAATAATAAAACCGCGCTCATCATCTGTATCCAGGAAATCAGTGAAGACGGCTCCTCGATGAATCTGGGCAACCAGCTTTCCGATGAAGATGTTACCTACCTTCATCAGGCGTTTATTGCCGACAGTATCACTAATGCCCTCTCTTTACCGCAAATCGATATAAAAGTTTTTTACTCGCCTAACCCGCGGACTCAAAAATCGATCAAAACCATTTTGACCTATCTGAAAGACCGCTTCAAAGGCAAGAAGAGAGAAGCACTCAATGGAGACCGGCTGGAGATCAAAGAACTAGGCCATGGTCGCTGGGGCGTCAAGATGGATGAATCATTCCGCTACTGTTTCGATCAGGGGTATCGCAAGGTGCTGTTTATCGGCAGTCGCACACCGACCTTGACTCATGACAAAATAGCTGGCGCCATAAAGATTCTCGATAATAAAGACGTCGTTTTCGGCCCCACCGTTGAAGGACGCTATTATATGATCGGCTTCACCGGCGATTACCTGGTGCCGCTGGCCGAGTTCAAATGGAAAGAGCCGAATATCTATTCGCAAGTGGCGGCCCATATCGAGAAGCATGGCCTGTCCTGGGAAGAAACCGAAATCTGGTATGCCGTTGAACATCCTGAGGACGTCGAATATCTGGCCCGGGACATCAACCAATTTCGCCTGACCGGAAACGAAGAAACCGCCCGGGAAACCGAAAAAGTCCTCGAACGTATTCTCAATCGACTTCAGTAAATCCGGCCTCATCAAAAAAAACACTCTTCCGGATCGAGGTAGATTATGCAGCGTGAACTAAAAAAACTTACCTGGACAAAAATCAAAAATATTGTACCTGACCAACTGAACACTATCCTGCTTCCGGTTGGCACCATCGAAGCCCACGGCGCGGCTGCTTTGGGGACCGATGTGCTCATTCCCGAGGCGATAGCCGAGTCTCAGGCTGAACGGCTCAAGGCCCTGATCGCACCCACAGTCAATTATGGCGTCACCCGATCACTTTATCGTTATCCCGGTTCGAGTACCATCCAGCCCTGTAATTTTACCGCCTATATAATTGACGTGCTCAATTCATACGTGGACAGCCGGTTCAAAAATATCATTGTCCTAAATGGTCATGGCGGCAACAACGATGCTCTCAAAGAGGCTGCCGCCGAGGTTCATTACAGGCACCGAGCCAATATCGCGGTCATTCATTGGTGGCAGTTGGCCGCCGATGTCACTCGCGATCATTTCGGGCAGGCCGGAGGTCATGCCGGAATCGACGAAACGGCTGCCGTACAGGCCATCGATCCGCAGCTGGTGGACAAAAACGAGTACGATGAGAACATGGCCTATCTGGTTAACCGCGGAGCCGATGTCTATCCTGTGCCGGGTTCGATCCTTTTATACTCCGAAGGAGAAGGGTTTCCTAATTTCGATCTGGAGCAGGCCCGATTATACTTGCCCAAAGCCGCCGAGGTGGTTGGCAATTTTATTATCGACATTATTGAAAAGTGGAAACAGCTGGACTGATCTGGCCGGTCAGTAGCGGTATGATACCGTGGCAAAAATTCGCTGATAATAATCATCTCGGATGGCCCCGATATTGTTATAGGCCGTATAATCCAGCTTGTGACCACCGCGAACATAGGCCACATCCAAAAGAATAACCCGATCGATCAACCATCCCATTCCCAAACTAAGACGCACTCGATCATTCAGAATGCGATTTTTTAATAACGGCCGAGTCATTGAGTTTCGTTGATAGAAACCCTTGTCGGCGGCCAAAGGAAGAACGGCCAATCCACCCCGAAGGGACAAACCTGCTTTCGGGATTTGGTATTCAATCCCCATACGAATGTTGAACACATCACGATAGTATAATTGCAGGGAATCGTTCTTCAAGGCCATCTCCGGGTTGTCGCCATAAGACATCTGCGACCAGTCGGCGTATTCAATATCGCCCGTGAATGTAAATTTGCGCATTCTGTAAGCTATGCCGGTACCGATAATAAACGGCCGCTTCAGATCGTATTCGACCTTTCCAGATAGCTTGGTGACTGAGATATCATCGTCATAACCCGACAAGCTGTCCTCAAACCAAGTCTTCTCGATCTGCCAATCCACCGGCGTTTCCACCGTCAGCCCGATGGCCAACTTGGAATTGGGGCGGAACAGAAGGCCGCCTTTGAAAGCCGCCCCGATATAATCTTCGGTAATCTGTTTCAGCCAGCCGTCACGGTAGGCATTGGTTTCATCCTCATATCGATAATCATAGGTGATCCGTCGTTTGCCGGAATAGACATTCAGGGCCAGTCCGGCCGAAACGTTGGGGGAGAGTTCGACACCCGCTCCGGCCGTATAAAGATTGATCCCCTCGGATTCGGTTTCTCTTTCATACGTGGATACAATCTGATCGGCATCGTTGCGGTCGAGGATATCAAGCAGGGCCGGGCGATCAAATGACATAATTCGATGAAAACCGAAAGCCACCACCAACGATCCCCGATAGGTGGGCACGGGGATGGTCAGGTTCAGCGAACCGAGATGAGTTTTAGTCTGATCGATTTCGGCCCGGCTTAAGATTGGCGTAAGTCCCAGAGAGTCCGGATGCCGCTCCAATGTTTGAGACGATTCGTTGTTGTATTTTTCATGCGTCAGGCCGACCTGGAATTCGATCCGATGAATGCGAGCCAGGGCCGCCGGGTTGTAATACAGCGCTGAGCCGTCCAGTGACGAGGCGATGCCGGTGCCACCCATGGCCATCTGGCGTGCGCCGAGGCCGAACAGATTTCCGGCCGTAACTTCCTCAAAATGCCCCAGATCCTGGGCCGCACAAAAAGAAGCGATGAAGAGGACACTTAAAAGCACAATCACTGGTTTCATTTCAGCGTCCACCTCCGGAACCTTTTTTACTTTCATCCGGCTTCGGTTTTTCAGGAGGCGGTTCTTCCTTCTTGGGCGTATCGGCCTTGGGAGTTTCTACTTTGGGAGTTGATTTCGGCGCCGGCCGTATGGCTGGGCGAGTGTTTTTGCCGGAGGATCCGGAGCTTTTGGTCGATTGCCTTGTGCTCTTTACTGTGGCGTCGCCCTGATCTTTTGCACGCGAACTGGAATTGTCCTCAACGGTGCCGGTCTGTGGCCGAGCCGTGCCGTTGGAATTTCCATCTCCGGTGGAACCGTCAATGAAATTACTTCCGGGAGTGATCGGCGGCCGGATGTAACCATCCGATGGGTTGGCGTAGGGCGGAAGAGTTGGCGCCCCGGAATGTTCCTGCCGATCGAACTTGGTGCCGCGATGAGACGATCCCTGGTATTCGCCTTCGATATAAGGGTAATCGTAATATGACCACCACCACGGATCTACATAATATGAACCGTAAGCGCCGTATTCCCACCAGTAATCGGGGTAAGGAGAGTAATAATACCCGTACGGATATTCGTGGAAGTCATCGTGACAACGAGTGCAATCCGAGACCTGGCTGGCGCGATAACCCTCATCGCCCATCGGGTGAGTCATAATCGTATAGCATCCCGGGACCAGGAGAGCCATGATGATCGTCAGCGGCAATAAAAATTTGACTGTCTGTTTCATTTCTCCTCCCGCAGAGCCGACCCTAAAAACTTTCTACGTAGGTGACGCGCAACCCGCGCCAGATGTCAGCTGTACCTTTGCGGTTGTTGTTCAAATTCTTCAGCATAAACTCCATAACCAGATTGTCGGCGTACAACCATTGCAGCGATAGATTGAGGTACCCGCGCCCCTTGCCGGCGCTGTTCAGATCCCGATTGTCATTGGTGGCGAAATCGTACTCCATAACCAAACCGACATCCTGATTAAGTCGAGTGTCGAGACCGATGAAAAAATCAAGATCGTCGTCATCGTCTTCCTGTTCGGTGGAATAATTTAATCCACCATGAAAACCAACCTGCCAATTGTAAAGAGGGTAGTTTTTACTGGCAACGACGTAAAATCCCTTCGACTTGTAAGTGTACCGCTCAAGATCATTGATATACGATCCATAACCCTGGCTGCAGAAGCCTATTGAGGCCGCCGGAAAAACCAAGCCCTCATCCACAATCGATAGTTTTACGTCGAACTCGATACGCGGGTTCCAATTGGGACGCTCTTCGGCCAAAATCCCTTCGGCTCCATAACTAACGCCAACCATCAGCCGATTGGACAGGCCTATAGCTGTTCGGGTCAGGATACCGCCATTGGGATAGGCCCGCATGACGGTATTGAAACTGCCTCGCTGAAGCGTTCCAGCGGTAGGGCAATCAACCAGTAGGGTCGGTTGATATCCCATTAACTCGATGGCAGGAAGTTCGTCCGAGTTTAACTGGGCTTTGATGGTAGTCGGTGTTATTGTGATGCTAAAGGTGAGAAGGATCAAAACAAACAGTCGTATATACACAATACCTCCCTGTGATAGTCAATATTCCACCAATTCATATAATTCGACAGCCTGTTTGAAATCAACTAAAACAAATACAGCTAAATGGTTTGCAAATCTCATTCCGAAAAGGCAATTGTCTTGATTCGCATACGGTTGTGCGAGGATCATCGCAATCAAGGGCGTACCATTTGCACACATATTGTGTTTGCGAGTGATTGATTGCACTAATTTGTGACGTTAAGGGAGCGGTTAGTCTCTGCGTTGATTTTAATCAGTTCAATCAGAAATCAATCTCTTGTTTATACTCACCGGTCATAAAATTGGTCTTTAACCGGTCAAAGAAGGCTCGCCCCAGCGGCCCCGGTTGGAATTTGTGCACACGCTCAACTTTCAACTGTACAACCGGCCAGACCAGTTTAAAAGAACTGGTGGTAAAAATCTCGTCGGCGGCAATCAAGTCTTTCGGTTTGAGCTTTTTCTCGATGCAGGGGAGACCGTTGGCCGCCGCCAAGGCGATAATTTCACCGCGGATGATTCCCGGTAAACCCCCTGCTTCCAATGGAGGAGTATAGAGTTTTCCCTTTTTCCCCATGAACAAGTTCGATGATCCGGTTTCAGCCACCTGGCCTCGTTGGTTGATGATGATTCCCTGATCGTAACCGGCTTCTTGCGCCTTATGCTGACTCATCCATTCGGTCATGAAATTGACCGTTTTCACTCCACGCATCGGATTGGCTGAACTGATAATCATCGGTGAGACCATCAGTTTTTGCTTTTTGAATTGCAGGCGGTGGTCATCAACGATAATAATCGTCTTCGGTTTGGGACGGCCGCCTTTCCAGAGAGGCGAATGTCCATAAGTCAGCAGGATCTTGACTTTTTTTACCCGGCCGGGATGAGTGGCCACAGCCGTCTGTAGAATTCGACTGAGACGCCGGCGATTGTAATTGAATTTAAGGCCCAGTCGTTTGCGACCAGCTTCCATCCGATTCAAATGCTCATCTAAATGAATTGCACGATCATCAACCGCCAGAATCGATTCAAACAGTCCGATAGCGCAGTGAAGCGTGTAATCAAAAACGGAAATTTTCGCTTGCCGGAAATTTACCCGTTGCTCGTCGATATAGACAACCGGATCAGCCATTTTTTCCCCTTCACATATATAACGTTTCTCAGCTTATAAGACTTGCGGTCTAATGTCAAGCCGAAACCGGGCCGCTCCAATTGACAGATCGCCGTCTTGACCATATCTTCCGGGCTATGGCTGTGTTTAAACTACTTCTGGTTCTGGCCCTGATCGTTTATGGTATCAAGCGAAAATTCTTCGTTGGCTATTTACTTTGTCTGGCCGGGATAGCTGTGCCGCTTCTTTTTGGATTCGGGCCGCTTGATGTTCTTCAGGGTATCTGGGGAACCTGCAAATCGCTGGATTTCTGGCGGTTGTTCGGAGCCATTACCATAATTACCATCCTCGGTCAATTGCTCAAGGCAGTCGGGTCGCTGGACCAACTGACCGATGCTGCCCAGGGTTTGGCCGGAGGCAAGAAAACGGCCACAGCCGTGTTGCCCGCCGCGGTCGGGCTGATGCCTATGCCCGGCGGAGCGCTTCTATCAGCCCCGCTGGTAGGTGAAGTTCTCAAAAACGACGGTAAATCGCCGCAGTTTATGTCGGCTGTGAACTACTGGTATCGCCATGTGATGGAATTGTTCTGGCCGCTGTATCCGGGCATTATTCTCGGCTCCGCGATTACCGGTATCGCCATTCAGAAGTTTTCCTATCTCGGCATGATCATGTCGTTGACCATGATCATCATCGGCTATATCTTTTTTCTGCGCCGGATTAAAAACAATAATCACCGAGCGCACAGTTTCAAGTCTATCGTCGGTATTGCATCAGCAATTTGGCCCTTTTTTCTGGCCGTTTCGCTGTCTCTGTTCGGCGGGCTCGATATAGTCCCGGCCCTGATTATCGCTGTTATCATGACCGTGTTGACCAATCGCCGGACCTGGCCGCAGCTCTGGCCGGTGATAAAAAGCTCGGTGACGCTCAGGCTCTTCTTTATGGTCTTCGGGATAATCGTCTTTAAAGACCTGTTGGAATTGTCCGGGGCAGTGGCCGATATTCCGGCCGAAGTGGATCGATTAGGAATTCCTCCGGCATTTATGATATTTGTAGTGGCTTTCTTAAGCGGCCTGCTTTCGGGAATGGTTGCTGCTTTTGTGGGACTTAGTTTTCCGATCCTGTCCGGTTTTCTATATATCCCCGAACCGCATCTGGGAAATATTTTCCTGACCTATCTGTCCGGCTATCTGGGGATGCTCCTGTCACCGACCCACTTCTGTTTACTGTTAACCACCGAACATTTCAAAGCCGATCTGGGAAAAGTATATCACATGTTTTTATTGCCGTTGATTATCCTGGCTGTTGTCGGCTTTACCCTCTATTTCCTTGGTTATCCCTGGAACATTATCTCCATCTGATTCACTTTCAATGTAATCAAGAATATCTCCGGGGCGACATTCCAGCGTTCGGCAAATCGCCGCCAATGTGCTGAAGCGAATTGCCCGCGCTTTGCTTTGCTTCAAAATCGATAGGTTGGCCATGGTTACTCCCACTTTTTGCGAGAGTTCGGTCAGGGACATCTTGCGCCTGACCAGCATCAGGTCGAGATTAATCACGATAGGCATGATTGTCCCTTCTATATAGTAAGTTTTTGATCTTCCTGAATTTTGACCCCAACCTCGAATACCCGGGCGATTATCAGAATCAGCAGTCCGGCAAAAATAACAAATGGATATATATCCTTGTTTACCTCAAGCGTTGCGCCCGGTACATCGACCAGATGAATAAAAACCCGGCCGTAAATCTGATTTAAAATCCCCACCACCGGCGCGCCCAGGGTCACCAGCCAGCCGATCAGCCGCAGCCGTTTTGGATTATCCGGAGAAAACGGATCACCGCCTCGTACCGTCTTTATAAATCGCCGCAATTGCAAGACTATTGTCATATAGCCGGCCAGAAGCAATGTCGGGATCATAAGAACCAGTCCCTGATAATCGGCCATCATCTCTGCTTCCACTACCGGGTCGGAAAAACCGACAATCGGCATTGATGCGGATGAGGTCAGGGAAGAGGCGATCTGCTCACCCGATGTCGTCTGAAAGCTGACCTCGATCGGCAATTGTATATACTTAATATGGAAATCGGTGAAGCTGACCAGCGCCAGAAGAGCTAACTGCATGGCCACGGCCATCCAGCCCAGATACCAGAATATCTGAATGACAATCCCGACAAGTTTGACCGATTTACGCGAATCGGCTGTATTATTTCTGGACATGTGAAAAATCCTTTCGATTTCATTTTCTCCTCTATACGTTGAATATCGACAAAATGTTACTGAAAAACAAGAATATTTTATCGAAAAACAATAACTTATCGATTAGCTGATTGAAACAAAAGGCTTTCAATATTGGAGTCTTATTATATATTTATGTCGAATGTAATAGGGAACTTTGCCCGGTCTTCTCTGTATCAGAATTAGACGCAGGAGACATATGGAAAAAGAAACGGCTAAAAAGATAGATCACGACCTTTTCCGGCGAGTCAAAACGGGCGACATGGTCGCTTTCAGTACTATCGTGGATAGGTACCGGGATCGATTAATGAATGTCATCGGGCGGATGCCGATCAGCCGTGAAGGGGCGGAAGACATTGTTCAGGAAGCGTTTCTGAGAGTTTATCAGCATAGAGATTCATTCGACTTCAAACATTGTTTTTCCACCTGGCTCTATACCATTGCTTTGAATCTGGCCCGGAACAATTTGCGCAAAAAGAAGAGATACAAATTTTTTGATATTTTTGATCTGCAGAACAAGGAAGTGGAGACAGCGGTACAGGCCAAAGTCCCCTCAAATATCGGCCCGGCCCTTGAACAGGCCATCGATTCGCTTCCGGACAAGTACAAGACCGCCTTTTTACTGCGGGATATCGAAGAGATGTCGTACGATGAAATCGCTCGGATTTTGTCGGTACCTTTAGGCACGGTCAAATCGCGTGTCAACCGGGCGCGTTCGATTCTGCGGGATAAACTGAAACCGAGATTGGAGGAACGGAATGCATTGTCGAAAGGTGCGCTCCTGCCTGTCAACATATTTTAGGCAGGAACTTCCAGCCGATACGGCTGCGGGGGTGAAAAAGCATCTGGAGGATTGCTCTTCCTGTCAGCGGGAGGCGGAAATGGTCCGTTCTGTCCGAGGTCTGGTAAAGGAGATAAAACCGATCAAGGCTTCCGATGGGTTCAACACCGCCTTGATGCAGAAGATCGGTCAGGAAGGGCAGATTCAGAATAAAAACAAAGCGCGCATGCCGGGTCGCATCCCTCGTTTCGGTATGGCACGATTGGCCACGGTTTCCGCTGCCGCTATGGTAGTTTTGGCTTTCAGCATCAGTCTCAACTTAACTGATTATCTAAATGGCTCCTTCTCTCCGCCAATGGCTGAAATCAATTCTACACCCGGTATTAACAGCGATCGCTATTTGACCGTACAACCAACCGACAATCCCTTGCTCAACGAACGCAAAAGCGTTTCGAATATGGTCAAGCAGTACAATCGCTGGCGCGAATATTCACGGTCACTGCGGTCCGGCTCAGCCGACCAGTTTTCCGGTAATGCGGTTTTGGCCTCGTCGCGCAGGAACGTCGGCGAAAATATCTGGATCCGTCCGGTTATCAAAAACTATCTGGTAACTCCGGTCCGGCAGCGCACCATTAACGGGAGAAGCACCTATTGAATAAAGCTGCTAAAGACAAAAAAACCGCCATGTCCTTGGCGGTTTTTTTTTCGTTCCTTATTCTTTCTGGCACGGCCGGCTTTGGCCAGTCGCTGTCGGCTCTGGATCAGGAGCTTTCCCAGGTTATTGACCGGGTAGCGCCGGGAGTCGTGACGGTTGAAGCCCGAGCGCCTCAGCCGCAAGCGCCTCTGTTTCCGGGAAGATCCACAACAGCGGCAGAACCGGTCACAGCAGTGGTGGGCAGCGGGTTATTGCTTGACTCCATCGGTCATATTCTGACTGTTTTAAATCTCGTTGATGGTTGCTCCGAATTTATAGTCGAAATCGACAACCGAACGGTGAAGGCCACTCTGGTCGGAATCGACCGCCGTCTTAATCTGGCAGTTCTGAAAATTGAAGGCCTTTATCGTCAATATGTGGAAATGTCGCCATTTCCTCCTTTTGTCGGAAGGATGGCCCTTGCTTATGGTCGCGTAATCGGTCGCACCGGCTATCCGACAATTGGTATTATCGGCGGACGAAGAAGCGACGAATATTATCTGATGTCCGGTTCGGTATTACCCGGTCTTCTGGGTGGTGGAGTTTTTGATCTTGGCGGTCGGCTGATCGGTATGATCAGTTCCGGCAGTATTGATAACTACAGCGATAATCAATGGGGCGGAATCGTCATGCTTCCGGCTTCGGTCGTATATGCTGCCGCCGATAAAATCATTTGCTGCGGCGGTAATGAAGCCGGTTATCTGGGGGTTAAAACTTCATCTATCGAATTGATCTCGGCCCGAGGCAGGATTATGGGTGAAGCCGTGGTCATCACTACCGTTGAACCCAAATCTCCGGCCGCCGTTGCCGGACTGCGAATTGGTGATATTATTACTCGCTTCGGCGACAATAAAGTTACCACTGACCGTGAACTCCAACGCCTGGTTGCCCTGAACGGGGCTGATAAGATCGTTAATGTCGAGTTTATACGCGGCCGGCATTCGCGCACGGCCGAAGCGCGCCTGACTGCTTTCCCCACATCCGATCCTCGTCTTGACGGCCCCGCCCGGCGGCCCAAGTCGGATCGGGAGGCGATAGATTCATATCGTCTGCAGGCTCGGGTCGATTCCATCCGCTCCGAACTGAACCGCCTCCAGAAAGAACTCGAGAAATTTCTAAATCGTGTGCAGGCTCCTTGACAAAGTTTGTCTTGCCATGATCTCCTTTCCGGTATAATATTCATTTCATGACTTCTACTCTGGACAAAAAGGTTTTGCGCCGGCTGGCTTCCGGTTTTGATTCCCACCTTGGCCGCGAATACCTGTACGGTCCGCTATTGTCGGCGGCCATGGCCGGGCGTGATGATGATGCCCTTCGGTTGATTATGACAATTGCCTTGAAGGACGGCGTTTCTCGTAAAACCATCAATGAGATAATTCTGCAATCCCATCTGTTCCTTGGCTTTCCGGCCATGATTGAGGCCTCACGCACATTGGCCGAACTGACCCGGCCGAACGATAATCGCCGGCAACTGCCCAAACCCTATCGGGCCGTTGAATGTCGTGATTGGAACAGTCAGGGAATGCTCCGTATCAGGCGGATCTACGGCGATGCTTTCGAACGCCTGGTGCCGTATATCAACTCCTTCTCGCCGCAGATTCTGACCTGGATGGTCAACGATGGCTATGGGCGAGTCCTGTCCCGCTCCGGCGCCGCTTTTCGTCTGCGGGAATTATCGGTTGTGGCTACATTGACCGTAACAGCTTATGCCAATCAACTGAAAGCCCATATTCGCGGGGCTTTGAATTTTCAGGTGACACCCGAACTCCTGGCCTCAACCATTGACAATTGCGGTTACTTCTGTTCGACAGCCAAGGTGAAAACTGCCCGAAATCTAGTGAAGCGGGCCCTGGAAACCTGATGCGCAAACGATTTAAAATACCGCTTTTTACGATGGTTTTTATCGGGTTGATGATAGCTGCCGGATTGACCCTGCTTTATAAATCACATCTTCTCGAAAATTGGGTCAATCGTTATCTGGCTGAAAAAATCGCCGATCAATACAATCTGGAAATAAACATCTCCGAAATCGACGGCACATTTGTCCGCGGTTTTGTTCTAAAAAACGTGCTCATTCAATTCCGAGGGGAAGAGGAACCGATCAACCTGGCCTTTTTCCCGCAGGTGCGCATTCGCTATCAGGCTTCCAATCTTTGGAACCGCCGCTGGATTATTGACAGTCTCAAGTTTTCAAAGCCGCAGATTTCTTTGAATCGAGATAACGCTGGAAAATGGGTTCTCCCCAAAATCAAAGGCGACGGCGAAAGCGACGGGCAAATGCCTTCCTGGTCAATCGGATCGTTGATTTTTGAAAACGGGGAACTGGAATTGTCCCTGGCCGATTCCAGCCTGAATTGGTATGACATTGATCTCTCGCTTTCGGCCAAATCGGAGGAAGGTACCCATACCGTCAATTTGGACACCCTGCGCTTTAACTCCAGTGATGGGCGACTGCGTGTCAATCATGCTTCTGGTAAGGCTACTCTGTATGATAAGAATCTCATGCTGCAAAACATTCGACTGGCCACCGATTCATCCCGAGCCGCGTTTTCCCTGATTCTCGAAAACGGCGATCAGGGCGGTATGGAGGCGGTCATCGACAGCGCTCATGTTCATTTGCCGGATATCGTTTCCTTTTTGGGCTCGAACCTGACCGGAGATTTTGATATTTCCGGCGACGTATATCGCCGTTACGGAAAAACCGGGGGAGATGTCATTCTCTCCGGTGATTTTCGCGACCGATCCATTGATTCCGTGCAGGCTCGTTTTCATTATGATGATGGCTATATATTTGTCGATACTCTCTCCGGCACTATCCTCGGAGGCTGCGCCATTGCCGGCTTCGGTGGATTGGATTTAAATTCGAGGCCGCAGGGTTATCATCTGGTAGCCGATATTGAATCATTTAATTTGAATAACCTTGTCTTCAATTCCTTTACTTCTGACCTGAGCGGCCTCTTGAACCTGGATGGCCGAGGGTTTAATTCGAAAACCATGGCCATCGATCTGAATATGGATATGAATGAATCGTATTTCGACATCTATCACCTCCATCGTGGTCAGGGGGAAATGACAGTGACCACTTCCGGGCTTTATTTTTTCCCTGATTTTAGAATTAAATATCACGACAACCGTTTCATCTTTGGCGGCGATCTGAATTATAAGGGAGATATACAAATCGAAGGTCGAGCCGAGTTTGATGATCTCTCAGATTTTGCCCATCAGTTTTTCATCGATCTTCCCGCCGGACGGGCCGATGCTGAATTTGTCTTTTCCGGGCCGACGAAATCACCGAATCTGTCCGGTAGCCTGAAATCTGATTCGATCTGGCTGTACGAGTTTTTCTCCAACGATTTGCGTTCCGAATTCGATATAACCGACTTTGTCGGCAACAAAAAGGGACCGGTGACACTAAAGGCCTATGATGGAGAGGCCTGGAAAATTCCCTATGATAGCCTCGCGGCTGAATTTTCGCTGGACAGCAACTATTTACACATAGAATCCGGGTATATTACCAACCGTTTTTCCCGCACTGATCTGAGTGGCTCTTTGGAATATGAAAACTATCCGCAGGTTTTGACTCTGGATGATTTGAAAATCAATTTGACCGACCGGCTCTTCCGGGCTGACGAAAATCAGGTTATCGTCATCGACTCCTCCGGCTTCATCTTCGATCATGTTCAGATCAATGCCTCCGACGGCAACCTGGCTTTTTCCGGCCGTGCTGACTATGACGAAACTCTCGATATCTCCTGGAATATCAACAATGTCGATATTGCTCCCTGGGCCAATTTAATTAACGACAGCCTGTATCTGGCCGGAAGGCTTTCCTCCACCGGTCGCCTTGGCGGAAAACTCGCCCATCCGGATTTCAATCTCGCCATCGGGATTGATTCGCTCGAATACAAGTCTCTGCATCTGGGCGACCTGACCGCCTACCTCAGTTACAGCGACAGTCTGCTTCATATTGACTCCAGCTTTATGACCTCGCACGAGGGTCTATATCTGGCCTCCGGCGAATTTCCGATCAACCTGTCCATGGTTTCCGGTACCGAACTGTTCGACTCCCGTCAGCAGCGAATCGTTGTTTCGGCCGAAGACAAACGGCTTGATTTGGCAGCTTTTGTTCTCGAATCGGTGGAATATATGACCGGAGACTTTTCCGCCGAATTCACTCTGACCGGAACGCCCCGAGAACCACATCTCAACGGTGTCAGCAAGATAGAAAACGGTAGCCTCAAGCTTATTGATCTGCGTGATCGACTGGAGGAGGTTGAGATCGAATTAACCATGACCGACCAGTTGATCCGCATTGACCGGGTGCAGGCCTCTGTACCGCATAAGAAGAGTAAAACTCCCGGGAAAATATCCGCCGAAGGGACCATCTTTCTCGAGAACATCAATAATTTCATCTATGGTTATAACGATGACAGCCTTAGGATGCGATGCGAAGGGATGCCGATCAACTATGAACTTGGTAAATTCACCGGTATGGCTGACGCTGAGCTTATCGTCGATGGACCTACTCCACCGACCGTGCAGGGTACGATTATCATGCACCAGGCCACTTATCGCGAAAACTTCACCGATGAGGAATCCGGCTTCAATCTGCTGACCGCTCTGGAAGGAGACAATACCTGGGATCTCGACCTGATTGTCGATTGTCCCTCCAATGCCTGGGTAAAAAACGACGACATCGACGCCGAATTCTCCGGCAGTATCAACATTCTGCGTCGGGCCGGTATATATAATTTCCTCGGTACGCTGGAAATCATCCGTGGTAAATATTTCACTTTTGCCAAGACCTTCAACTTCGAGCCGGGCGGCCAGATTATTTATGAAGATATCGAAGAGCCGGACCCACGCCTGAATCTGGAGATGAGTACCCGCGTCCGTTCCCAGAATCCTTATCCCGGTTTTGACGGCGAGGATGACTTCAGCTTTATTCTTGAACTCCTCCTGACCGGTACGCTCGACAAACCGATTATAACCGGCACCGGCAACACGCCGCTTTCCACAGAGGAAATCCTGCCGACCTTGTGGAGTGGCTACCAATCTTCCAACGTTCCCGATTCGGCCGGGAATGAATCGAACGGCTCTGATCCGTTCGCGCAGGGCGTTGGCGATTTGCTGGCTAGTCAATTTTCGAAAATCGGGACACGATCATTGGGCGTGGAGACTTTTGAAATTACTCAGGGCAGCGGTAAATTCGATCCTCTGGCCACTCGCCTGACTATCGGCGCTTATACATTGCCCAACCTGTATGTTTTCGGCAGCAGTTCCCTCAACGTGGAAAAAGGGCAGGAAGTCGGCGCCGAGTATCGCCTTGACCGTCATTTCCTGTTTGAGGGACGGCGCGATGAGTATAATCTCTATCATTTCAGCCTGAAATTTTTCAGGGAGTTTGAATGATCGGACGAATTTGCAAAAAGATATTACTGGTCGTTCTCCTGATCGGACTGCCGATCGGCTCTCTTCTGGCTCAGCCAGACCGTCAGCAGGATATCAAGTTCAGTGTCTGGCTGGCCAAAGAACCGAGAATTACGAAAATTAATATCGAAGGGAATAATTTTTATTCCGATTCGGAAATTCGCAAACGGCTCTTTTCCCGCGAGAGTTCCTTCTGGGAGGCGCTCAAAACCGAATCGCGCAATCGCTTCTATCGGTATTCCATCAATCGCGATACGCTGGAAATAAAATATCTCTACTTGCGCGAAGGATTCCTCAACGTCAAAATCAGTGAAAAGGCAGCCGTTTCCGTACCCGACTCAAGCGCCATTGTCACTATCTCGATCGATGAAAATAGTCGTTTTCTGATCGCTCACGTTAATCTGAAGGCCAATGACTCGCTGGTCTTCTATCATGATCTGCAGAATATCGTCAGCAGGTTCAAAACCGGCGACCCGGTCGATCCGATCAAGCTCAATAATGCCGTTTTTGATCTCAAGACTTTCTATGCCAATAACGGCTATCCTTATGCGACGGTGATTCATGAAATCGACACTACTACCGGCCCGGCTAATGCGTCGATAACCTTGATTGCTTCCGAAGGCCAATTGGTGCGCTTCGGTGATATGACCATAAGGAATCTGCTCCATGTCAAACCGGCGCTGGTCAATCGGGAAATAACTTTTTCCAAGGGCGAATTGTACAGCCGTAAAAAAATCATCGAATCCCGCAAACGTCTCTATTCTACCGGCATGTTTCACACACTGAACCTCGACATCAGCCGTGAGGCGGCAGCACGCAACCAGAGCGGCCAATCGGACACAAATCCCGATTTTATATTCTCCGGTATCGAAAGAAAACCATATTTTGTTTCGATCAAAACCGGTGTCGCTCAGGACTCTCTGCAGGATTTGACCTGGGACTTTTCCACTGCCTGGGGTAAGCGAAATTTCCTGCGCTCGCGGCGTTTGGAACTTTCGATCAAATCACGATATATCATCTTCACCCAATGGCGGCCGCTATCGCATCGTTTTCAGATTCGCTTTACCGAGCCCTGGTTTTTCGGTATCCGTATGCCCCTCAGTCTGACCACCCGTTTTGAACCGGGCGTGCGGTCGCAAGTGCAAGCGGCCCGCATCCAGCGCTGGTCGGTGTCTCTCTCCACTCGCAAGGAATGGTCACAGGAACTTTCGGCCATGGTCACCGGCGGTTATGAAAACATCAATATCTATGGCGTCGATACGCTGGAGGCCGCCGCTATCCGTGATACCGTCCGCGCCCGCCGCAAACTGGGCGTGACCCTTATTCGAGATTCCCGCTTGGACAAGTTTGTACCCAAATCCGGCTCTTTCACCACTTATTTTGCCGAATATGTCGGCGGTTTCCTGGGCGGTGACGACGGCTTTTTGAAACTGGAATTTTCCTGGGCCCGCTATCAGCAGGCCATCGGCCCGGCCGTTTTTGCCACCCGCATCAAAGCCGGCTGGATCAAGGAATCCGGCGATGCGAACTCGGTCCCGATCGAGGACCGCTTTTTTCTTGGCGGCGCCAACTCCATTCGCGGCTTTCGGGAAAACTCGATTGGTCCGCGTAAAGAGGGGATAAACGATCCCACTATCGATTCCACTAATGTCGGCGCCAATGCCTACGCCGTTTTTAATCAGGAACTGCGCTTCCCGGTTTATGGTAAACTCTGGGCTTCAATCTTCACCGATATGGGCAACGGCTGGAAATCGTTCTCCGACGCTCAGCCGAGCAATATTCTTTTCTCCTATGGGATGGGTATCCAATTCCTGTCACCGGCCGGACCGATCCGCCTCGATTACGCCCGCCGCCTGGAAAACGGGATTTACACCGAGGATGATCGTTTTCATATCACCATCCTTTACGCCTTCTGATCCGTAATTCAAGTAAAGTGGATTGACAAAACGGATCGACACCGCTATATTTATCGCGCTTTAAAAAAGTCAACTCATTCGGTGAGAGAATAAATGAAGCAGGTATATCTTGATTATAACGCCACGACCCCCATGGATGAATCCGTCATTGAGGTCATGCGCCAGAACATGTTAGAAAATTACGGCAACCCCTCTTCCGTGCATTCTTGCGGCGGGCGAGCCAAAGCCGCCATCGAGGAGGCTCGCGAACGAATCGCCGCAATAATCGGCGCCGACCCTTCCGAAATGTACTTTACCTCCGGTGGTACCGAAGCTGATAACCTGGCCCTCAAAGGCGCCGCCTGGTCAAAAAGGCGCAAGGGCGTGCATCTGATAACCTCCAAAATAGAACATCACGCCATCCTCGAATCGGCCCATTTCATGGAAAGGGTCGGCTTCAATGTCACCTATCTGAATTGTAATCGGGATGGTGTGGTTTCCGTTGATGAATTACGCCAGGCTTTAAAACCCGACACCACTGTAGTTTCGGTCATGCTGGCTAATAACGAAACCGGAGTCATCCAACCGATCAGGGAAATGGCTGCCATCTGCCGCGAGGCGGGCGTTCTTTTTCATACCGACGCCGTTCAGGGGCTGGGCAAAATGGAGGTTAACGTCAAAGACCTTGATGTCGATATGCTTTCGCTTTCCGCTCATAAATTTTATGGCCCCAAAGGGATCGGTGCGCTGTATATCCGCAAGGGCGTACGAGTGATGCCGGTTTTGCATGGCGGCAGCCATGAGCGGCATAAACGGGCCGGCACCGAAAACACGCCGGCCATCGTCGGTATGGCCAGGGCGTTGGAATTGGCCGATGCCAAACGCGAAAGCGAACATCAGCGTCTGACTGAATTGAGTGATTATTTCATTGATGAAGTCATAGCCCAAGTCGGTGAGGTTAATCTCAACGGCTCCCGCGACAACCGGATTCCCTCGACCGTCAATCTTTCCTTTAAAGGCGTCGAAGGCGAGGCTATCATTCTTTCGCTTGACCTCAAGGGTATCGCCGTTTCCTCCGGTTCCGCCTGTGCCTCGGGAACGCTTATGGCTTCGCATGTGCTTGCCGCCATGGACATTGACCCGCTTCTGGCCCAGGGATCAATACGTTTCTCCATGGGTCGGCAAACCACCCGCGAACAGCTCGAATACACCATCTCGGTCTTGCCCGATATCATCAACCGCCTGCGGAATATGTCGGCTGCCTATAACCAGTCCGATTAAACCCCGACGCCTTATCCGGCCTGTCGCGTATATTTGTCACTATGGTTAACGATCTGGAAAAGAAAACCATTCTGGTTGCCATGTCCGGCGGAGTGGACAGTTCCGTGGCCGCCCTGCTCTTGAAACAGCAGGGACATAATGTCGTCGGAGCAACCATGAAACTCTGGGATTATGGCGAGGTCGGGGGAGACCTCGGTCACGAAGGTGGTTGTTGTGACCTGCGGGCTATCAATAACGCCCGGGCCGTCTGCGAATCTCTGGGCATGCGTCATTATGTGCTTGATTTCACCGATGTCTTCAAAGAGATCGTCATCGAAAATTTCGTCTCGGAATATCTTACCGGCCGCACTCCCAATCCCTGTGTCTTGTGCAACACCGAAATCAAATGGGAACTGTTTCTGAAACGGGCCGTCGAAATCGGTTGTTCTTCTATCGCCACCGGCCACTATGCCCGTCTCAATCATAACTCTTCCAGCAATCGACTCGTTCTTCGCCGCGGCATCGACAATACTCGCGATCAATCATATGCCCTCTGGGGCGTTGGTCAGGAGGCGTTGGCGCGAACCTATCTGCCGCTGGGAGATATACCTAAAACCGAAACCCGACGGCTGGCCGAAGAAGCGGGACTCAAAACCGCCCGAGTGGCCGAAAGCATGGAAATATGTTTCGTCGCCGACGACAATTATGAGCGGTTTATTCGGGAGTGGACCCAAAAAGCCATCGATCCGGGCGATATTATCAATCGTGACGGACAGGTTATCGGCCGCCACAAGGGGATACCGTTTTATACCGTCGGCCAGAGAAGAGGGCTGGGTATAGCTCATCCAACGCCCCTGTACGTGCAGGAGATCGATGTCGCCAACAACAGGCTGATTGTCGGCGAAGATCCCGATTTAGCTTCGGCCGACATGATTGTTTCGCAGGTTAACTGGGTTTCCATGTCTCCGACCGACAAACCATTTCAGGCTTTGGTTCAGATTCGTTATCAGCATTCGGCGGCTCCGGCAAAGATCACGCCGCTCGGAGAAAACAGGCTGGCCGTCAATTTCGATACACCTCAGCGAGCAGTTACTCCGGGGCAGTCGGCCGTTTTCTATGACGGCGATATCGTCCTGGCCGGCGGCCTGATCGACTAAAATCATCCCCGGATATTATTAATTCTTGTTGATTTCACCCTTGTAGATCATTTCTTTTTCTTCACTAAGTGTATAACCATAAAATGGAGGATGTTATGCTCAAAGCGACCTTTTACGGACACTCCTGCGTATATATAACCGACGGTAAACAGAAACTAATTATCGACCCGTTTCTGACTGGCAATCCTCAGGCTCCGATAGCAGCCGATGATATTAATGTGGATTATATTCTGGCCACACACGGCCACGGCGATCATCTGGGTGATGCGGTCGAAATTTCTAAACGAACCGGAGCCACCATTATTGCCCCCAACGAGTTGGCTGTTTGGGTTGCGGCCAAAGGAGCCGACACGCACAATATGCACATCGGCGGCGCCTATAATTTCGAATTCGGCCGGGTCAAGCTGACTATCGCTCATCATGGTTCTGCCGCCGGCGAATCACAGCTCGAATATACCGGCAATCCCTGTGGCTTCCTGTTGACCATGGCCGGAAAAACCATTTATCACACCGGCGATACCGGGCTGTTTTATGACATGAAACTGATCGGGGAAATGAACGACATCGACCTGATGTTCCTGCCTATCGGTGACAATTTTACCATGGGCGTGGATGATGCGGTTAAGGCGGTTGAATTCGTCAAACCGAAAATAGCCATGCCGATGCATTACAACACCTGGGACATTATCGCCGCCGAACCAAACGAGTTCGCCCAAAAGCTCGACGGTAGCGGAGTGAAAGTCGAAATCCTGAAACCGAATGAATCGATAGAACTGTAGGGAAGTTATGGCCGAAAAAAAAAGCGAAACGACGGCAAAGAAAAAAGGCCTGGGCTGTTTACCTCGGCTGCTGATCCTGATTATAATCATTGCCCTGTGCGGCTGGCTGGCCGTCACGTTTTTCTTCCCGGCCGAACGTATCAAAGATGAGATCGTCAACAAAGCATCCGAAGCGCTCGGCCGACATGTGGAACTCGACGGTGTCTCCTTATCGTTTTACCCAAGCATCAGCCTGAGACTGTCCGGTTTGAGGGTTTTCAATCCCGAAGGTTTTCCCGGTGATGAACTGGTGTCGGTTTCATCCCTTAATTGCGGTTTGAAACTGATGCCGCTTCTGAGTCGGCGTTTTGTCTTCGACGAAATCACTGTCGATCATCCGGTTTTGCATCTGCGCAAAATGGCCGACGGCCGCACCAATTATTCCTTCGAAATTGACACCGGGGAAGAGGGTTTGGAAACACCGCTGGGAAAGAAGGAGAAATTATCCTCCGAAGAAGCAGCACTGTCGGCTTTCGCCTTCGATTGGGCCGAAATCAAAGGAGCCGACATAATCTACATCGATGACTCCGCCGACATCCGGGTCAATCTGAATAATCTCCAACTTGAAACCCGCCTGCATCTCGACGCTGACGGACAAAACGGACGGTCGCTCGGCACCCTGAAAATTCCGAGCATATCTTCGAATCTTCTCCCCGAAAACCTGCCGCTTGATCTGGAATTGGCCTACAATGCTGACATCGATTTTCAATACGCTGATCTGACTCTTTCCAATACCACTCTCAAAATCAACGGCATACCTTTTGAAGTCGAAGCCACGGTGCGCAATTTCCTCGATCCGCAATCGATTTTCACCAAACTGAAAGCGACGGATGTTTCCATTGAACCATTGCTGGCCTATATTCCGGCCGGAACCGGTTTTGATCCCACTGAAATCCGCCTTTCCGGTCAAATCGACGGTGCGGTCGAAGCGAGGATTGAAATGGGCGGTGGGCGGACGCCTTATCTTAGCGGCGCTTTGAAGTTCAACGATCTCAGTATCGGCTATTTGGATCTCAAAAATCGTCTTTATTTCAAGACCCTGGATATCGCCTTCAATCCCGACACTGTCTCGTTTGTCTCCGCCGGAGGAAAACTCTCCGATGAAGACTTCTATCTGGCCGGTACGGCCAAAAACTGGGACGACTTGGCTTTTGCTGTAACAACAAAAGGCTCGTATGATTTGGCCGGTATACTGCCTTTTATGGAACCGGAATATGGCCATCAACTAAGCGGCCGGGCACATTTCGATCTGGAACTGGACGGACAAAAATCGAACTGGATCGATATGGATATTCAGGGCCAGGCCGGTGTCGAAAAAGTCTTCTACACCAACGACAGCTTGACCTCGCCTCTGAACCGGCTCGATATGGATATAAACTTCCAGCCGAACAAAGTTATTATCGAATCCCTTTACGCCGAATACCCCGGCGTCAAAATGACCCTGACCGGTACCATGAAAAACGGTTTTGCTCATCTGCTTCAACCACGCGGGGGGCACAAGAAGCCTTACCTCGATTTTCAACTCAAAGCGCCTCTGATCGATTATGATATTCTGGTGCCCGAGGAAGAAGTTATCCAAACGGGCGTCGATAACCACGGCGGCCAGACGACCGAACTTCCCGCTCCGATTTTCCTGCCCGATATTGAGGCCGGCGGTCGGGTTGTTGTCGATAAGCTGGTCTTTCGCGGAATTGAAATAACCGATATCCAAAGTGAAGTCGGTTATAAGGACGGCATCATTTCCTACAAAAAAGCCCAGGGACGAATTTATTCGGGCCGCATGCAAAGCGACGGGTCGGTGGACATAAACGATATGTATCAACCTTATGTTTCCTGTACCTTCGCCGGGCAGGATATTGAGGCTGATGATTTCCTGACGCAAATGATCGATGCCGGCGGCCACCTGTTCGGGAAATTCGATGTTGACGGCACACTCGCCGGGCGGGGTTCGGAACCGGAAGATTTCATCAATTCCCTCGACGCTAACGGCCACCTGTCGATGAAGGAGGGGCGGCTGGTTAATTTCGATCTGATCTCTCGGTTGGCCGATCAATTCAAGTTCAAGACTTTCGAAGAGGAATCTCTGCGCGACTTGGCTACCGCGATTACCGTTCGCGACGGCAAAGTTCTCCTTGAAGGCACCAAATTGTTTTCCAAAATGGGCGACTGGAATATAGGCGGTACAGTCGCTTTCATCGACCGCACTTTGGATCTGCGCGTGGGACTCTATCTGTCACCGGAATTTTCCAAAAAGCTTGATCTTTTCGGTGGTCTTCTCGAAGACGACCAAGGCCGAGTCAAGGTCAATTTTAATCTGACCGGCGATTATGACAACCCGACTGTTTCCAATCTTTCCACCGATAACAGCGCGGCCCAGAAGAAGGTTGAAGACGCCGTTAAGGAAGGCGCTAAAAAACTTCTCGATGGACTGTTTAAAAAATAACAAGAGTTATAAATAATTGTGTTTCAGCGTCCGACATACGTAATGCAGGTATGATTTTACGAAGAATAATCGAAGATGCCAAAGCTATCAACCGCAACGACCCGGCGGCCCGCAATATTGAATTTTTGCTTTATCCGGGTTTTCATGCAATCTTTATGCATCGCTTTATCCATGTTCTCTATAATTTAAAACTGCCATTTATTCCTCGTTTCCTGTCGCAGCTCAACCGTTTTTTCACCGGTATCGAAATCCACCCCGGCGCCAGTATCGGCTCGGGACTGTTTATCGATCATGGCGCCGGAATCGTCATCGGCGAGACAGCCATAATCGGCGACAATTGCGTGCTGTTTCATAATGTCACTCTGGGTGGCACCGGCAAGCATATCGGCAAACGTCATCCCACTCTCGGCAAAAATGTGTTCGTCGGTACCGGCGCGACTGTTCTCGGCCCGGTCACAATTGGCGACAACGCCAGTATAGGCGCCAACACCTTCATTTATATGGTTGATATTCCCAACAACTGTACGGTGGTCGGCACACCAGCCGTAATCGTCCGCCGCGACGGTGAGAAAATCCATCTCAAACCCCAGCCGACCAAAATTCCCGAAGACGGCTGACCCGTCAACGGAGAAAGCAATATCGATATCCGTCGCCGCCATCCTTCGACATTTCACCTTGACCTCAATTCATCTAAACCATAATTTGCCCGACACGTATAATAGAAAAGGCGAACATCCAATCTAAATGGGGATGACCATGAAATTACAGGGACGTTTGACAACTGTCGCAATCTGCACCGCCGGCCTAATCTTCATGCTGGCCGGTTTAACAACCGCCGCCGACAACATCACCGATCGACTTGAAAAGCGCCTGATCGAAATAAGCGATACAACCACTGTCAAAGTCTGGTTGTTTTTCACCGACAAAGACAATTCCCCTGAAATTTTCCAAAAGGCCGCTGTGTCCCTGAGTTCCCGCGCCGCCCATAGGCGCAAAGATATCCCTCTCGACTGGTATGACCTGCCGGTCAACCCGGCTTATGTCAATACCGTCAGAGCTGCTGGCGGCACCGATATCCATACTTCCCGCTGGCTGAACGCCGTTTCTGCCCGCTTGACCCGGTCGCAGATCGAAACCCTGGCCGATGAAAATTTTATCAAAAAAATCGATCCGGTGGCTGTGGGTATCCGCCGCGAACCGCAACCGACCGCAGTATATGAAAAACCGGTTGTTGACAGTGCCGACTACGGTATTTCCTATATCCAGAATCATATGCTCGGTGTTGATTCCTTGCATCGTACGTATATCCCCTCCAGCATCCCCGGTGACAGCGTGTTGCTGGATGGAAATGGAGTTCTTCTGGCTTTTTTCGACACTGGCTTTAATACCAGTCATATCGCTTTTAACTCCATGTCCATAATTGACACCTATGATTTTATTAACGATGATTCCGACGTTACCGATGATGTGCCCAGTCCCGAACAGACCAGCCACGGCACTTCCGTCTTGTCGGTTTGTGGCGCCTACGATCCGGGCGATCTGATCGGCCCGGCTTACGGTGCCGATTATGCCCTATACAAAACCGAACGCACCGATTCGGAAATCGTGATCGAAGAGGATTACTGGGTTCTGGCCGCCGAACGGGCCGATTCCATCGGTGCCGACATCATCTCCGCTTCCCTCGGATATTTCGATTGGTACACCTATGAAGACATGAACGGCGATTCGGCAATAACTACCATGGCCGCCGATCTGGCCGCCTCGCGCGGCATACTCGTGGTCACCGCCGCCGGAAACGAGGGCGATGACCCATGGCATTATATTATTGCTCCGGCCGATGGTGATTCGGTGGTGGCTGTTGGAGCCATCAATGCCAATGGCGCAATAGCTGCTTTCTCATCTTTCGGGCCGACCTATGACGGCCGTATCAAGCCGGATGTTCTGGCTATTGGAGTCGGAACGCGTGGCGCCCGGACGGCGGGCGGTTACGGCCCTAACTGGGGGACTTCGGTGGCCACGCCGCTGATTGCCGGTTCGGCCGCGCTGTTGCTTCAGGCCAACCCCTCCCTGAGTGGAAACCCGATGGGCATCAAAGACCGCCTGATAATGGCCGCCGATCTGTATCTCGATCCCGATTTTCAATACGGATACGGCCAGCCCGATATGATTCTGGCTTCCGGCTTCGCCATCAAAATATATCCCATTCCCAATCAGGTCGCTACCGTCGGAAGTCCGGGTAATCCGGTGCCGCTGAGCGCTGTGGGCCCGGTGGGAGAAGAAATTATCTTCACCAGTCTCGACCTGCCCGCCAATTTCAACCTGACCTCGACCGGTTTGACCACAGCCGAACTGACCTTTATCGGTAGTGCCGATCAAACCGGTGCCCGCGAGTATCGCATCGAAGCCTCGGCCGGTGATTTGGCTGATACGATGGCCTTCATCGTTGTCACCGCCGCCGCCGATGCCGCGATGCCCTTTCTGGTGGGTCCCAATCCCTTTCACGATTCGATCGCCTTCTTTCCCACTCGCCCTTACCCGGACGGCTATACGATCGAAGTTTTCACCGTGGCCGGAGAACTGATGTATCAGGATCACTCGCCGGAAAATGCGATTGTCGTATGGCATGGAGTGAACCAAGATCGCGAAAAGGCAGCCGCGGGGGTTTATATAATCCGCTTTTCTGCCGATGGTATTGATGAAAAGGTAAAAGTTTTAAAGCGTTAGACTTATGCTCAATGCCATGGCCGGCGCCGTCGTTGACACTCCGACCAGATGCGCCGTATTTAAAATCGACCTCAAAGGCCGATTTGTTTTCATCGATGAGGAAACCGAAAAGATTCTCGGTATCGCACCCGAGGAACTGTTCGGTTGCTCTATCTACGATTTCATCTCCGCCGATTCCGTTCGCAATCTGGAAAACATCCTGAATTGCCATAATCGTTACGAGTCATTTTACGAAGCGATGCCTTTAACCATCCGGGTGAATGACAGCAAACTGAACCGCTATAATACTGTGGTGACCCTCAATTTCATTTCAGGTAATCCGGTCAATTATCAATTTATTCTTATTCCGCCTCAATCAATCGAGACTGCCATTGAACCGAACCCGGTTAGTCAGGCTTCCATCGGTGACGAACTGGCTCTTCTAAGTCGTGCCAGTGACGCCCTGGGGGTAGGGGTAGTGGTTGTCAATCAGCAGCTTACGATACTGCTGAAGAATGAAACGCTCGATCGATTAACCGCTTCCAAGGGAGAACTTTCCGAAACCGATTTCAAGACTGTCTTTAAAAGGCTCAACCTTTGCCATCCATCGAATTCAAGAGTCGCTTTTTCTCGGTCGGTATTTACCGAAACAATCAAGAGCTCTGCGGAAAACTCTGCCGAGTATTTTCTCGCTGAGTCAGGAGATAGCCTGACCGTCATCGGTGCCCCGTTCAAATTGGCCGACTCAACTGTTTTTATATTTTATTTCCTACCGGGTCGAAATATCGGCAACAATGAAGAATCGATCACATCAACCTCTGGAAAATTGCTTACTTCGTTTGCTTGTATTGTCCGTCCACCGCTAAAGACCATCGACGCCTTCGCTCGACGGTTGCGCCAGAATCAGTCGGACCGGCTGGACGAGGATGGCCGATTCGCCCTTGATTGCCTGAATGAAAACATAAAGATTCTATTTGGCATGGCGGATGGTTTAACCGAAATCACCCGCTTTCGGAATACAAAACAGAAACCGGTAAAAATAAATCTCAACG
>JAAEQF010000401.1 GCA_024231695.1 FCB group bacterium | reverse complement strand
CAGCCGACTGGTCAAAGATCCCCTATGAAATTTTGGGCAGGATATCCAACCGCATCATCAACAGCGTCAAAGGCGTAAACCGCGTCGTCTACGACATCTCCTCCAAACCCCCCAGCACCATTGAGTGGGAATAGGAACTGGAAAGTAAAGATCCGGGCCCATCGAAGATTCCCGCTCTCCAGCGGGAGGAGGACCGGGTTGTCCGGGTTAAGTAAAGATCCGGGCCCTGAGGACCCGGCTTTGGTCTAAGCCCAGAGGGCATGATTTGCTGTGCTGGAGTTTCATTGACTTATTGAAATTCCAAATAGCAAATCCCAAATATCAAACAAATTCCAACACGCGGCGCAAGCGCCTGCGCTGCGCGTGACCAAAATTCGAAAATCCAAACAATATCTCGCCCTGGTCCGCCTAAGCCGGTTTGGTCATTCGATATTGGAATTTGAGATTTGTTTGTAATTTGGTGCTTGGAATTTGTAATTTTGACACAAAAATCCACGGCAGAGCCATCTAACTCTGACCCCCGTAATACGGGATCTTAGACTGGCCCAAAGGACCAGGTTTTTAACAACAAAATAAAACATGCTCCATCCCCATACCATGACGCCAATCATTGCCATAGTTGGAAGGCCCAATGTGGGCAAATCCACGTTGTTCAACCGCCTTTCCAGATCCAGGGGCGCGCTGGT
>JAAEQF010000400.1 GCA_024231695.1 FCB group bacterium | reverse complement strand
GATCACGCCATAAAAAGCCTTCCTCCGAAATCGGTCGGACTGATCAAAGCGGTGGATTGCCTTGCCGCCGAGGATATCATTGCGCCGATCAACGTACCGGACTTCCCCAATTCGGCCATGGATGGCATTGCCTTGAAAGTCGCCGATCTGAAGGGCAGCGGCCCCTGGCGGTTGCCGATTCAGTCGGTCGTAGCCGCCGGTGATGCCATCGAAATCAAACTTGAAGCAGGCCATGCCTGCAAAATCATGACCGGCGCACCGCTTATGCCCGGAGCCGACACGGTTATTAAAATCGAAGATGTGACGGTTGAAGACAATCAGGTATTGATCACTCAAAAACCGACCGAAGGAGATTTTGTTCGGCCCCGGGGAAATGACTTTACACAAGGCCAGATTCTTTTTCGTCGAGGCGACCGTTTCCGACCGGCCGACATGGGCGTTATGGCCTCGGTCGGAATGACTGAGGTCAAAGTCATCCCGCGTCCACGCGTGGCCCTGATCTCCACCGGCCCGGAACTTGTCGAGCCCGGAGAAAAACTTGGCTATGCCCAAATCTATAATTCCAACAGCGTCACTCTCGCCTCCTTGCTGACCTATGACCGTAATCCCCCATCGACCCAACTGCGCATAACCTCCAACGAACCTGAGACGTTCCGCGATATCATCGGCCGGGCCATAAGCGAACACGATCTGGTTCTGACCACAGGCGGTGTTTCCATGGGTGATTACGACTGCATCCCGGAAGTGGCCGGAGAACTTGGCGGCAAAGTCCTTTTTCACAAAGTGAAAATCAAACCGGGTAAGCCGATGCTAATTGTCGGTTTTAAAAATTCATGGCTGGTCAGTCTGCCGGGGAATCCGGTCTCGGCCGCCGTAGGATATTATTTATATGTGAGAAGAATTATTTCGCAATTACGCGGCCTTGAATATAAATCGAAAACATTGCGGGCAGAGCTGGGCACAGACCTGCCCATATCCGGAAATCGTTTCGCCGTCTTCGGCGCCAGATTGGAGATGCGGGACAATCGCCCGATCGCCTACCCGTCGCTCAGGCAGGGTTCCGGAAGATTGTCGTCCATCAGTGGGATGGACGCCTTGATCATGGTTGAAGGAGGTAAACGGATTGTTCCCAAAGGCGAAGTCGTTCGGGTAGAGGTATTATAAGCCCCATTATCGGGAAGCAATTCAAGGCGGGGCCGATCGCATGACCGATAGCGGGCATGATCATGCGATACGGATAGGTAAAAGTAAAAATTGCTTGCTATCACGCCTCTTTTTCATTAGCCTATAGTCTATAGATTCATGGTAAAAAGTAAAGGAGACGGTAATGAAAGTGGCGGCTCCTATGTATGCCGACGCCCGGATACCTTATGGTGCCTGGGGCAGCAGTTTTTTTCCGGCCTGGCAAACGTCCGCATTGGCAGAGATCAATATTGGGCAGTTCGCCGGGGAAGCGATGAATCGCATTATGGGGATAAGGAATGTCCCTGTCAGCGTGTTGGAATACTTGATTATCGGATCGACCATTCCCTGGCATTGGAAATTCTGGACCGCGCCGATGGTTGCCAGTTGTATGGGCCGCAGAATTCCCGGGTTTCATATGGAGCAGGCCTGCGCCACCGGTTTGCAGGCGGTCATCTCAGCCGCCGCCGAAGTACAGGGCGGGGGCAATGATGTCGTTGGTGTGCTGGCTTTTGACCGCACCAGCGATTCACCCGTCGGTGTTTTCCCCGAAAGACGTGAATATCGCCGAACTCAGGCGCTCGCCGATGTCTGGGACAATTTCGGCTTCGACCCCGCCACCGGTAAAGCTATGATCGGATGTGCCGGGTTGGCGGCACGGAAACATAAAAGTGATCGCCGGGAAGTCGATGAACTCGCCTGTTATCGCTATGAACAGTATTTTCAGGCCAAAGATTCCGGGTTTCTGGATCGGGTGCTTGTCCCCCTCGATGTTCTCAATGTTCAGGGCCGTTTTCTGGGCCGTATCGACGAGGACATGGGCGTTCGGAAGATCAGCCTGGACAGCCTGCGGGCCATGAATGAACTGGATACCTGTGTCACGGCCGGAACCCAAACGCATGCTTCCGACGGCATGGCCACCTTGCTGGTGACCGGCAAGGATCAGGCCAAAGAACTCAGCGCCCGGCCAGAGATCGACATTCAGATAATTGCCAAAACCGAGATGCGGACATTGCCCAGTCTTATGCCCGAAGCACCCGCTCTGGCTGTGAAAAAGCTATTGAAAAAAACCGGCCTGACCATGAACGATATGTCCGTCGTAAAAAATCACAATCCCTTCGCGGTCAACGATGTCATTTTCGCCAAGGAATTGGATTACGATTGGCACAAGATGAATACCACCGGCTGTCCGCTGGTCTGGGGCCATCCCCAGGGTCCGACTTTGACCCGAGTGATAATCGAGGCTCTGGAGGAAGCGGTCATGCTGGGCGGCGGTTATGTGTTGATTTTCGGTTGCGCCGCCGGGGATGTCGGTATCGCGGCTGTCTTTAAAGTAGCCGACGGAGGTGCCCGCTGATGAAAACTTTAAGACAACCGACTCTGGCCACCCTGGGACTCGGCAATGTCCTCGATATTTTCAAAAAGGGCCACATGCCGGCCACAGCCGCCGATCTGGTAGATCAAATATTCGGAACCGGCGATAAACGCGGAATGATGGTTATCTCCGGAGCCAATGGTATTGTCGGCGCCGGTAAAACCATGCAGTTCGGTTCCCGTCTGCTTCCTTACGGCATCCAGATAATCGGTCTGGATTTTGCCGGAGCCCCCGATGGTATCGGCGGGCAATACCAAATGTTGAGAGAATTTTTCGGAGCCAAACGGGCCGACGAAGTCATGGCCAATGTTATTCGGATGAACTATGACGGCAAGAGCCTGCCCTCGGAACTGAAACGGCTTCAGCCCCGATTCCTGCTTGAGGCCATACCTGAAATTCTGGAAATCAAGAAGGCTCATTACCAGGTTTTCCGTGACACTTTC
>JAAEQF010000399.1 GCA_024231695.1 FCB group bacterium | reverse complement strand
GGCCGAGAAGCAGCAGCTGGTGGGCGAGTGGAACGACACCGCCCGCGCCTGCCCGGAGAGCACGCTGACGCGACTGATCGAGGAGCAGGCGGAGAGGACTCCCGATGCGGTGGCGGCGGTCTGCGCGGACCGGCAGCTGAGCTACCGGGAGCTCGAGCGGCGGGCCAACCAGTTGGCCTGCTACCTGGAGGTCCGCGGCGTCGGACCGGAGGGATTGGTGGGCATCCGCCTCGAGCGCTCGCTGGAGATGATCGTGGGACTGGTGGGGATCCTGAAGGCCGGGGCGGCTTATGTGCCGTTGGATCCGGGGTATCCGGAGGAGCGGGTCGCTTTCATGATCCAGGACGCCGGGGCGCAGGTGGTGCTGACGCAGGAGGATTTTGCCGGATTGGGGGAATCGGGAACGGGAACGGGAACGGGAACGGGAACGGGGGGAACGGGGGAATCGGGAACGGGAACGGGATCGGGAACGGGAACGGGTTCGGAGGGTTTGGCTTATGTGATCTATACGTCGGGCTCGACGGGGCAGCCGAAAGGGGCGATGAACAGCCACCGGGCGATCGTCAACCGGCTGCTGTGGATGCAGGAGGCCTACGGCCTGGGGGCGTCGGACCGGGTGCTACAGAAGACGCCGTTCAGCTTCGACGTCTCGGTCTGGGAGTTCTTCTGGCCCTTGCTGGTGGGGGCGCGGCTGGTGTTCGCGAAGCCCGGGGGGCACAAGGACGGTGCCTATCTGGTCCGATTGATCGCAGAGCGGGGGATCACGACGCTGCACTTCGTGCCGTC
>JAAEQF010000398.1 GCA_024231695.1 FCB group bacterium | reverse complement strand
TTTATCGTTTGCTCACCGGTCGACGCAATCGACCCATCAACAAACCCGGGGGCTGACCCGCCGGAAAATGTGTATTTTAAGGGCCCGGCGTATACCGGCACACCCCCGATTGATACAAACGCGGACGGAGGCACGGAAACAGCGTACGTCCCGCCGGTTATCGGGGAGTTTATCGGGGTAATCGCCCCGTTTTGGGTCATCACAAAACTCATGGTAAAACCGTTAATTTATTGTTGATGCTGACAATCCCTGCGGGGGTCATCGTAATCGACCCGAGCCCACTGCCAATCGTTATGTTTCCGATGGGGTCAATTACAAAACTTCCGACGGCGTTTGATATTTCGATATTTCCGGCGGCGGAAGTCTCTATCGTTGTGGTTGTATTGGTGACCACAACAGAGCCGTCGGTTTTAATCCATATGTCAGCAACCGGGACTCCTGCCGCTGACCTCGCATACAAATAAACCCCGTCGTTTTTACTCGCGTTTTTCTTGTCGACGTACCCGACGACATTCTGTCCGCTGTCGCCGGGGGCCGATGATGTCACCGCGATATCGGTCTCAAGGGGCGTTGAGTCAATCCCGGCCGGTGTAGCCTGTGGTGCGGTGATGTTCTGACCGCCGCCGATGTCCAGCTTGATATCTGTGGTGTGGTCACCCTCAGCGGCGTTTTGCCCGATGCCCAGTATATTCCCTACTCGTCCCATGGTAACCGATCCGGGGGCTCACCCTCATACGCGCCCGGGAGCGCCAATTGGAGTGATGCCGTTTCGGCGTCACTCGTTTGATTTAGTTCGACGCGTCGAACTATGAAATCATAATCATTATACACCATTGCGCCCGGAGAGTACAGCCGTATCGTCATGTTCGGCGACCACAAAAACTTGCTGTCTTTAGTCCTCCATGTGTCAAGATCGATTGTATAACTCGCGGCGTTGGCAAACATCCGGGACCCTTTGGCCAACACAACCGGTTTTATATCGGCGGATTTTATGTCGGGGGTCTCGAACATGTGCGGCCGAATAACGTCACTCAGAAAAGTATTGTTGACCGTGTAATGATTGCTTTGGATTGCCCTGACTTTAACCGGTTTCAAACCAGTTATTTGGCTATAGTACTCTTGCGGGTTGAATGCCGCCGCAGCCCTTAAGAGAGGTGAAACCCCCTCACGAAATATCGCCGCCGGGCTTGTCGCGGTCGCCGATTGACGAAATATAATCGCCCCTGTTGATGTGGACGCGATCACCTGATTCCGTTGTTTCGCGAGTTCAGTTAAAAATGATAGTATTGTTTGGGTTGGTTTTAGCCGCACTTTTTCAAAAGCCGGGCCCGGTTCCGCTTCGGCCTCTCGGGTCAGTTCAAACGGTGCGATCACAGCATCGGCGATCTGATGTAAATTTTGTTTTTTAAATTCAAGGGGCAACGCGCTGTACGGCGCTGTGCAATCATTGAGCACACCCGGTTTCGAGTACGCCATCACAACCGCTGTCGAGCTGTCCGCCGATGTCCCCGGGTTGACCGCAACCATGGTCCCCGTAAAAACCACAACATCGTTGACACTGACAACTAGGGGTTTGTACGTAAACGGCCGGAAGGCCTCCCGAAACGCGGGGTCATCAGGCTCGAAGGGGGCCTCAAGCTCAACCGTGTCCATACTGTCGAGCGCGAATGTCATCCGGATTCGGGTCCAATACCGAAAACGAACACCATCAATGAGCACTGTGACACTGTTAGACATAGTATTTTATTTTCCGCCCCGGCTGCAATTCGATTATTTCATCGCCGCTGAGGTTATTCGATTGGATCATTTGGTCTAATCTCTCATCGATCTCGCCGTATATTTCGCCCGCGAGATCGATAATCGTGCGTTGCTTGGTGAGAGTGATCACACGCTCTTGCTTGAGTGTAAAACTGATTTCGACCAGAAACCCAGCGCCGAGAGCAACCGCTTGCTGCAATGCCTGTGTGGTCTCGCCCGTGTCGGTGTTTGCCGGTGTCGACGGCAACGCGCCCGACCCTGATACACTGGCGTAATTCGCATCCTGCCACTCAGTAAGGGCCGCGTATTGGTCAAGGATGCCCTCGGCCGCCGCGAGTGCGTCCGCGCGCGTGGTGAACCCGCTGTCGGATGTGGCGGTCTCATCCACAACAGCGGCGTTTTTCGCGCCGGTCGTGTCTGTTGAGCCTGCGTTTACCGATGCGAGGATTGACCCTGTAACGTATAACCCCGTGTATAAATTCCGGGTATGGAATTTATTCGGGTCGTCGAAATTCCCGACACTGGCGGGGGGTGACACCGAATCACTCGACCCGAATACGTCGCCCGCAAGGTTTCCGTACCCGTCCAAGCGGGCCTTAATTGCCACCAGCGCCCGCGAAGGGGCTTGGACCATCTGGGTCGTTTTCCAAGCGAGTGTCAAGGGGTCTCGGATTAGTGTGTCAATCCCGGCGTTTATCCCGTCGACAATGTCATTAAACTCATCGTTTATGTCATCCTGAACAGCCGCAACTGATTGCAGCGCTGACTGCGTATTTTTGAGTAATGCCTGATAACTGTTTTTAAATGCTGTTAACCCACTGACACTGTCGGTATTGAGTTTTGCGGCGAGTTCCGCAGCGGCGGCCAAATTATACGCGTCCACAGCGGAAAGAACCGCGCCGGTTGGGTCCACTTGACTGGCGGGGTATGCAACGCCAATAGTAGCCCAGAAAGTGACCTCAATAATCGCTTGGTTCCCGGCGGTTTTAAGGGCGTCACTTCGGGTTATTTCGCCCATTGGAACCACGTTATGGGTCCCGTACATCGGGTGTTCGAGCTTGCCGACACCTGTCTGAAGTAGGATTTCTTCGAACGCATCAGCGGCCAGATTGTAAATATTGCCACTGAAAAAGCAGCGCATCGGGAACCGTCGGCCCGTTTTGCCATGGTCCTGGATGTAGGTCCCGTCGGCATCGGGGAAATTGTACGCGCTCGTTTTTTTGCTTATCGATGTGGCCACATCTTCGTATTCGAACTCTACTCGGTCACCGTTTGGCCCTGTATAAGCTGCGGGTTGGATGTCATCTTGCCACGCCATTAAAAGCCACCCGTCGGTTCGAGCCGCAGCCCCGGGCCGAGTTCGCCGCCGGTGACCTCCGCAGTCGTCCCGCGTCCGGCCCGTAGTGTGACTTCAGTTTGTGACATCATAGATCGTTCCTCTAGGAATCGTTGGGTCGTTGTCTGCGGGCTTGTTGTAACCGGTGCGAAACCACCCCCGGCCGCTTGCTCATCTTCGCCCCGTAGGAAGTGGCGGAACGGTGCGGAAACATCAATAAACCGTTGGTTGACCACACGCGCAGTCTTCGCGGCGTTCGAGTTCATCGTTTTTTGTAATGCCGATGTCTGATGGTTTGTGGATTCAACTGCGGAATTCCTTAGTTTTTCGGATTCTGCAAGGATGTCATCGAGTATGCTATTCGTTTTTTTAACTTCTTTTTGTGGTACTGTATCGCGTTGTATTCGGGCACCCAGTTTGATTTCCCCGATTTTCCGGGCGATGACTTTATCTTTTGCGTTCGTGAGTTCTCTGAATAAATCAGTCACTGGGGAAAGTATTTCCATCAGAGACCCCACCGCCGTTTCGAAAGTCTCAACAATGCCACCCCATAGATCACCGAAAAAATCCGTTAGAGGCTTCCAAGTGTCTTCTGTGTCTGTGACGAAGTCGCCGAAAAATGCTTTTACCTTGTCAAATTCAGCCATGACGCCGGACCAAACACCATTAAAAAACTTCACGATGCCGCCCCATGCGGATACCATCGTATCTCTAACCCTAACCACGAGGTCCATCAATGTGAACTGCGCCGCAATCAGCCAACTGATTGGGCCATTTTGGAGCAATGCATTGATCGCCCACTCCGCTGTGTCAACCATGCCATTCCACATGTCGATCCAGTTTTCTTTGATGTACGCAACGATTTTTACAAATCCATATAACATCGCTATAAACGGATTCAATACCATTAAAATAATTCGGATAGGCGCCGGGATGGATTCGAACCACGCTACGAGTTCTTCGGCCCAATAGACTAGGGCGGCGATTGCAGCGATTGCAGCAACCACAGCCAACACAATTAGACTAATCGGGTTCGCGGCGGCAAGGGCATTCACCACCGTGAGAACCGCAATCACTGCTTTGAGCGCGCCCGCGAGCGCGAAAAATATACCGATACCGATGGCGACACCCTTAACCCATTTAACGATTCTCTTGAAATTCGTAACGAGTCCAACGGCCCATTCTTTAATTCGGGTTGCAATAATTTCTTTGTTCGCAACGACCCACTCGCGGAGCCGCTTCATTAGTACTGTGG
>JAAEQF010000397.1 GCA_024231695.1 FCB group bacterium | reverse complement strand
GCATCATGAATATTGTGTTGAGGCTTTATCCCGTGAGGCATGAATGGCCCTGAAAGTAAACGAAATCTTCTATAGTATCCAAGGCGAATCAACCTATGTTGGCAGGCCTTGCGTGTTTGTAAGACTCACAGGGTGCAACCTCAGGTGTACATTTTGCGATACACAGTACGCCTATGATAAGGGTGAGCTGATGAAGATCGCTGACATTATCGACCACGTCTCTTCATACCGCTGTCCTCTTGTGGAGATCACAGGCGGAGAACCTTTGATTCAAAAAGAAACACCTTTATTGATACAGGGTCTGATTGAACAGGGCCATGAGGTTTTGCTTGAGACAAACGGCACAAGGGATATACGTCCTGTTGACGAGCGTTGCGTGAAGATTGTGGATGTGAAATGCCCTTCCAGCGGCATGAGCGACATGAATGATCCTGAAAACTTGAAGCGCCTCTCTCATGGAGACGAGTTGAAATTTGTTATTGGAAATCGCGAAGATTATGATTATGCAAGAAAGATCCTGGATATT
>JAAEQF010000396.1 GCA_024231695.1 FCB group bacterium | reverse complement strand
AGCGCTAAAGTCATATACAATCTCAACTGTCAATCCCAACGCCATTAAATCAGCCTGGGCCTGCTGCTCTGGAGAGCCAATCAGGTTTGGAATTATAACGGAAGTTCCTTTATATTCTATCGTTAATATCCCATAAGTCCTTATATGCATAACGATTACGTGTATATTTAGTCAAATATATGTGGTCACTAAAATATTATAAATATCTTGGATAATACTTGCATAGCCTTGCTTTTGCGCTATATTAGTGGTCATGTATATGGATATTTCAAAATCAGGGCCCTATCGGCGAGTTTTGCTTCGTGAATCGTATCGCAAGGATGGCAAAGTCAAGAAGCGGACGATTGCTAATCTTTCTAATTGTAGTGACGAAGATATAGCGATATTGCAACTTGCTTTGCGTAATGCTGAGCGATTGCCGGAGCTCCTAAGCGGCGCCCCGACGACGTTTGAGATGTCTCATGGCAAATCTGTTGGTGCGGTCTTTGTCGCCGCTGAAGTAGCTCGCCTGACCGGAGTGACCCAATCGCTCGGATCAGGCCGACAGGCTGACCTGGCACTTTGGCAAATCATCGCTCGTTTGATAGACCAGGGGTCACGACTTTCGGCAGTCAGATTGCATCACACCCATGCTTTAGCAGAGGCTATCGCTCTTAAAGAAGGGTTTTGCGAAGATGATCTCTATAAAAACCTGGCCTGGCTGGCCGATCATCAGGCTGAGATCGAAGATCGACTTTTCAAAAAGAGGCATACCGACCAAAAGGTTGATTTGTTTCTCTATGACGTGACCAGTAGCTACCTGGAAGGCACGCATAATGAATTAGGGAGCTATGGTTATAATCGCGATGGCAAAAAAGGGAAGATGCAAATCGTTATTGGTTTACTTTGCGACCCCAAAGGGGATCCTGTTTCGGTGCAGGTTTTTTCTGGAAACACATCGGATGTTACTACTTTTAGCGACCAGGTAAAAAAAGTCGCTAACCGTTTTGGTTGCGAACGAATAACCTTTGTCGGCGATCGCGGCATGATCAAAAGCGCTCAAAAAGAGGAGCTTACTGAGATTAGCTTTAACTATATTACGGCCTTAACGCGAAAGCAGATAGAAACACTTGAAAAGAACGGGATTATCCAACTGGGCTTGTTCGATGAAAAACTTTGCGAAGTAGAGAAGGATAGTCTGCGATATATTCTTCGCCGTAATCCTTGCCGGGCGGATGATATCGCTGAAACGCGATCAAGTAAAGAAGCGGCGATAAAAACACTAATTCAAACTAAAAACACCTATCTTGCCGACCATCCCAGAGCACAGGTTGAGGCCGCTTTACGTGAGATTAAGGCTAAAATCCAAAAGCTCAACGCTAAGTGGTTGGCGACCGAAACTGAAGGTCGAGTAATTACATTGCGAGTTGATACTAATTTGTTGACGGAAATATCCCGTCTTGACGGTTGTTATGTTATTACGACCGATCTGCCCACTAAGGCCATTACCGCCCAGAAGGCTCATGGGTATTACAAGGATTTGTCAAAAGTTGAGCGGGCGTTTCGTGAGAGCAAAACAGGGCATCTTGAGTTACGCCCGATCCATGTTCGCAAAGAAAAATCGACGCGCGGACATGTGTTTGTGGTGATGTTGGCGTATCTGTTGCGGCGGGAACTGGAGCGAGCCTGGGATAAGATTGATGTGACTATGGAGGAAGGGCTCGACTCTCTGGCAACGCTCAGTAGTGTAGATATAGGATTGGTCGGTGAGATAAAAATCGAACAAATCCCAAAACCAAACGGACTCTGCCAAAAACTACTGGAGGCTCTGAAATTCACAATCCCAACTAAAATCGTACGGAGCAAACTAAATGTGTCCACCAAAGTGAAAACACGAAAGCAGAGATAATCCCTTAAACCACAGAAGGTTAGAGTAGATTTAGCTTGATGGTTGAAAGGAAACTTCCGTTGTAGGGATGAAGAGGGCAAGAAACTGCAAAAATCTACTCACAACGAAATAATAATGATTTGGCTGAGATTGCTGAAATGTTGAGTTATTGATTTGGGGAAGGAAAAAGGTAGTATAAATATTATCATCAAATACAGGAAAACTAACCATGCTCAAAATCAAAAACTCTACTATCGAACTCGTTAAAGGGACAAGATAATT
>JAAEQF010000395.1 GCA_024231695.1 FCB group bacterium | reverse complement strand
TAAAAAAGTCAAAAGGATCAAAGGTTTTTATTGGACATGGTGCTTCTCCGCTGTGGCTTGAGCTGCAAACTTTTCTACGTGATCGTCTTCATTTGGATTGGGATGAATTCAATAGAGAACCATCCGCTGGCCTGGCCACTAAAGAGAGGTTGCAGGAAATGATGGATAACGCTTGTTTTGCGTTTCTTGTGATGACCGCAGAAGACGAACATGCTGATCAGACAAAGCATGCACGAGAGAATGTAATACACGAAATTGGCCTATTTCAAGGAAAACTTGGTTTCCGTAAAGCAATTGTGCTATTGGAAGAGGATTGTGAAGAGTTCTCGAATATAACGGGACTTAGCCAGATTCGCTTCCCGAAGGGAAACATTGGTGCCATTTTTGAAGAAATTCGTCGTGTCTTAGAACGTGAAGGCATAATATCCGAATAGAAATTTCCATCAAAGTGGCAACGCCCATTCCTGTCGCTTCACCCAGTTATATTTTTATCTTAACCAAACTGGGAATCGGGCGTAGAATAGTCTGATGTGTGTTTTTAATTTGGATAAGGAATAGATGCTGATATGAAGAGTTTTTTGAATAATATATTTGGTGAGAGTCGTGTGTCCGAGGAGAGCACGAGCGAACATAATCTGATGGTCGCTACGGCGGCGTTGCTTTTGGAAATCGCTAATATCGATGATGAGTTTTCCGAAGAGGAACAGCGCGAGATCGTGGAAGTGCTCAAGGATCGGTTTAATGTTACCTCGGATGAAGTCGAGGAAATCCTGAAAGCCACTCAGGAAGATATTGATCAGCGTATAGATATGTATTATTTCACCAATCAGATCAACGTACATTTTTCCTCGCCTGAGAAGATGCAGATTATCGAGTCTGTCTGGCGGGTGATTTATGCTGACAAACATCTGGACGGGCATGAGGATTATCTGGTTCATCGTTTCGCCAAACTTTTGCGTCTGGATCATTCTCAGCTTATCGAAGCCAAGCTTCGGGTGAAGAAGCAGATGGCCGAATAAATCCTCGATTTTTGACCACAAAAATCGCCAAAAATCCCAAAAAGATAACGTCTTAGGGAAAATCGAGCTTGCCCGGATTAGGTTTAAATGTTATATAGGTCAGGGTCTCCGGTCGTATTATTGCCGGAGAAGAAACTGAACTTCTAACAATACCTCTGGAGGTGCCTATGAAAGCTCAAGAGACTAAAACGGATCAGAGCGCACTGGCCAAAATCGGGTATTCCTCCCTGTCCGACAATGAAATCGTCGGGCTAGAAGAAAAATTTGGGGCCAATCATTATGGCCGACTCAAAACTGTCGTTCGCAAAGCGGAAGGCGCCTGGCTTTATACGCAGGATGGTAAGAGAATTCTGGATTGTCTGGCCGCATATTCGGCTGCCAATCCGGGGCATCATCATCCCAAAATCGCTCAGGCGGCCATTGACTCGATCAAGGGCAATTTCTGTTCGGTTTTGTCCAATGTCGTTTATACCGACGTGCTGGCGAAGTTCCTTGAAAAGGCAGCCACGATTCTTCCTCAACTGGCTCCTCGTTTCGGAAGTGGTGGCAACAAAGTCCTGCCTAAAAACGGTGGCGTTGAATCGGTAGAAACTGCGATCAAACTGGCTCGATATTTCGGGTTTAAACATAAAGGTATCCAGGACGGGAAACAGGAAATTATTGTTTTTGGCAATAATTTTCACGGTCGGATGATTACTGTCGTTTCCTTTTCATCCTCTAAAAAATACAAAGAAGGTTTCGGGCCGCTGACGCCCGGATTCGTCGAGGTTCCTTATGGCGATCTGGAAGCGGTCAAGAAGGCGGTCACGCCGAACACCTGCGGTATTCTGGTAGAACCGATGCAGGGTGAAGGGGGAATGTATATTCCGCCCGAAGGATTCTTGAAGGGTCTGCGTGAGCTTTGCGACGAGAAGGATATGCTGCTTCTGGCCGATGAGATTCAGGTGGGCATGGGCCGCACGGGCAAAACCTTCTGTTTCGAGCATGAAGGTGTCGTTCCTGATGCGGTTATCCTGGGCAAGGCCATCTCCGGCGGCCTGGCTCCGCTTTCGGTCATGGTCACCAATTCCGAACTGATGGACATGGCTTTCAGTCCCGGTTCCGACGGCTCGACGTTCGGCGGTTACCCTTTTGCCTGCGCCTGCGGTTTGGCCGCGTTACAGGTAATGGAAGATGAAAAACTCGTTCAGCGTTCAGCCGATACCGGCAAGATCCTGAAAGAGAAGATCATGGATATAGCATCCCGTTCGCCCCATGTCAAAGAAGTACGCGGTAAGGGTCTGTTTATCGGGATCGAAGTCAAATCTGGTGACGCTATGGTTTTCTGTCGCAAGCTTCTCGATCTGAATCTGCTGGCCAATGACAGTCATCATCATACAATCAGAATCAGCCCACCGCTGATTATCAATGATGAAGAGGTCGATTACATCGTCGAACGGCTCGAAAAAGTGCTGGTTGGCTAAGTAATCCTAAGCTGGATTGAAATCCAAAGCCCCGCACTCAGCGGGGCTTTTTTTGCCGATAAGCTTGAATGAAACCGGGGCAGGGTTTTGTCGTAAAGTATTATATCGTTTTATTGATTTGACGGCAGGAGGGTTTGATGGATAACCATATCAAAATTCTGGCTATTCTCCATATTATTTACGGTGCACTGAAAGCGATCTTCGGGATACTGATATACTTCTTTGCGCGGGTTTTAAGTATTGCCTTGATTCAGCTTCAAAGTCGTGGCGAGCTGAGCGGTTTCAACGGGCTCGATGTTGAAGGGCTAATTCACAGTTTTGCCTCGGTAATCTCGATGATCCTACTCATTATTGGCGTGGCCGGAATAATCAGTGGCTGGGGGCTTCTTACGCGGCAAGGCTGGGCTCGGATTATGGTCTTGATCGTGGGGATATTGAATTTGATTAAGATTCCTTTCGGTACTGCTCTGGGCATTTATACCCTCTGGGTGTACTTTAGAACCGAGCCAGAGAAAACGATCCCGACACCAACAGCGGCAATGTAGTTTTTTGCGACTTCAGACAGGGAAATCCGTATAATACGGTACAAATTGAAGTGACACGACGCCTATGACTGAACTATACCCTGTCTTTTTCGCCGCCATTATGTTTCTGGTCCTTTCGGGACTGGTGATTTTGTATTTAAAATATTTAAATCGCCGCTGGTGGAATATGCGAGTGGTCAAAAGAAGCTCATATATTTTGCCTCTGGGCGGCCTGGTGTTTATTTCCATTTGGGTGGCCGGCGTTTTTTCCTATAAAAAGACGATTATGTACATCGGGGCAACATTGACAGCTCTTGACTTGGTATTGATAATGGCCTTGCTTTTGTCATTGCCGATATCGGGGATAATCAATTTTATCCATGATCGACTGGAGAAGAGGAAGAAAGTCCAGGAAAAGTCGGGACCTCCGCAAAATGTTCTTCCCCGCAGGCGGTTTTTGAAAACGGCCGCGGCTGTGGTTCCCGTGGCGGCAATGACTTCGGGCGCATCGGGCGTCGCCCATGCTTTTGCCGACGTAAAAATATACAAGACAGAGATTTACTTCGATGACCTTCCTGAGGCTCTGGACGGTTTCAAAATACTTCATCTGTCAGATATCCATATCGGTTATTATTTCTGGCTGGATATGCTGGAAGAAGTGCTAAAACGATCTCAGGCGTTTGAGCCCGATATTGTTCTGGCAACAGGGGATTTGTGTGACCGCGTCGATATTTACAGTGATTTGCTGGATATATTGGAACGATACAAGGGAAAGCTTGGGGTTTTTGCCTCGATCGGTAATCATGAATATTTCCGAGGTATCAGGGAAGTCCGTCGCGCATATGACAACAGCCCGGTATCGCTTCTGTTGGATACCGGGGCCACGGTTGTTCATAATGACCAAACGATATATATTGGCGGGGCAGACGATCCGCGTTTTATGCATGGTTCCATTCTTGCCTTTCTTAAGAAGACCACTGAAACGGCCATGCGAAATGCGACGAAGGATGCCTTTTCAATTCTTCTCAGTCATCGCCCGCGAGCTTTCGATATTGCTTCTGAGATTGGAGTCGATTTGACGCTGTCCGGTCACACGCATGGCGGGCAGATCGGTTTTGCCGGCCGCAGCGCCTTCGAACCCTGGTTTGCCGAAGCTTATTTATGGGGACATTATTCAAAGAGGCAGTCCCGGCTTTATACATCATCGGGAATCGGACACTGGTTCCCATTCCGGCTTGGTTGCCCGGCTGAAGCCCCGATATTGGAATTGCGCCGCGGTGGCAAACGCCACTCTTAAACTGTCGTGAGTTCAACCTGAGTTTTCTACTTCAAAAGCCAAGTTCTATTTATATCTCGGCAATACGATAGGAATTCATCACGACTTCTCACTGTCGTGGTGGCAAACGCCACTCTTAAACCGTCGTGAATTCAACCTGACAACCTGCTCTTCCAAAAAGTTCTTCATGCATCCCTGTCTCTCCGTCCTAAAATCTATATTTTACTCTGCGATTAGGATGGCATAACGGTTATATCTTGTGGATATGGGCATTCGGAAGTGGTAATTGGCACAATAATTTAACTTGACTTGAATTGTGGGGAGGGTTAGATTATTTCTTTGTTTTCGTAGTCGGTCGCCGACGTGACGGTGAGTCTGATTGACTGGGAATTGAAATTGAACGGAAAGTGGGCGGGAGTCGTCAAATAGATAATTCTGTCTCACCCGCCGCCGTTAAAAACTGCCCGGTCGGATGGCCGAAACATAAGGAATCGTTATGACATACAGGTTGTGTAGTCTTACCTCCCTTGCGGTTCTGTTCCTTTTTCTTTTTATCTCCCCACAACTGAATGCTCAAGATGAGGCCGTTGGCGATAGTTTAGCCGTGGCTGCTCCGGTTTATGACACTCTGTTTTTAAGGGAACAAACACCGCAACCGGCATTTAATATCGTTGTTCAGGATCGCGATAACGACGCCGGCGGAACGATTGAGTTGAAATGGGATTTGTCGCCTGACGATTTTGAAGGCGGGAAGGTCATGGAGTACGAGGTTCTTCGAAGTGAATCGGCCGATGGCCCGTATGCTGTTTTGGGGAATGCGTCTCAGGGATTTTCCGACTTTATGGATAATCAGGCGGAGACAGGAACGGAATTCTTTTACAAAGTCGCGGCCATTAATTATGATAAGGCCAATGGCGACATTTTGTGGCGGGTCGAGAGTGAATCGGCTGTAGCCGGTCCGACTGTATCGAGCGCTCAATGGTTCAATACGGCGCGGTTGAATATTTTCATCGGCATCCTTATCCTCGCCGGTGCGATCATATACTTTATCTATGCCGCCAAATCCGGAAAAGATATCTATATCCGCAAAATCGCCGGAATTGAGGAAGTGGAAAACGCCGTTGGGCGAGCCACGGAAATGGGTCGATCAATCTACTATGTCCCCGGTATTCACGATATGGATGATGTTCAGACGATTGCCAGTATGACGATTCTTGGCCGGGTAGCGACCATTGCCGCCCAAAACGATACAAGAATTGACGTGCCGGTCTGCCGATCGATGGTAATGGTAACGGCCAAGGAAGTCGTCAAGGAGTCATACAGCAAAGCGGGCCGTCCCGATTCCTTTATGGAAGATCAGGTGCGCTATTTGACCGATGACCAGTTTGGTTACGCGGCGGCTATCGACGGTCTTTTCGTCCGCGAGAAGCCGGCCACGATTTTCATGATCGGAACATTTTTCGCCGAATCGCTGATTATGGCTGAAACGGGCAACAGTATCGGAGCCATTCAGATCGCCGGCACGGCGATGCCGGCTCAGTTACCATTCTTCGTAGCCGCCTGCGATTATACTTTGATCGGTGAAGAGCTTTTTGCCGCTTCGGCCTATCTTTCTGGAGAACCGAAGCTGATGGGATCGCTCAAGGGCCAGGACGTCGGCAAAGCGATATTTCTATTTGCAATTGTAATCGGCGTTATTCTGGAAAGTTTCGGTATTGGAGTTTCAGGGCTGTTTAAGGCCTATTAAACCAAACGCAAGGATTTTTTGATGAGACGAGAAATTCCACTGGCGATCACCTTCATTGTCGGGTTGGCGTATGTGATTTCGTATTTCATACCGCATTGGCCGTTCGACCGGTTTGAGGCTTGGTTTACCGATTGGTTTGCCATCATTGCCGCCTTTGCTATCTGGCTGGGGGCGATGAACCTGATGAAGATTTCGTTTGTTAATATAGCCCGTAAGAAGTCGGAATGGTTTTTATCGGTCCTGATAATACTCTCTTTTTTGACCATCGTCTTTTTCGGATTCTATGAGGGCTACCAGGGCTTGCATGCCGATCCGCCGGGTTCTTTCCGCGATGCCGGAACGGGCTTTGACTGGCTGTATGTTTATGTTTACAGCGCGCTATCCTCGACGATGTTCGCTCTTCTGGCCTTTTTCGTCGCTTCGGCTTCGTATCGAGCTTTCCGGGCCAGAAATTTCGAAGCCACTCTATTGCTTTTAGCGGCCTTCTTCGTCATGCTTGGCCGGGTGCCGGTAGGCGATATGCTATCCGGATGGTTGCCCCGTGACTATCAGTTATCTCAGTGGGCCAACTGGATTATGAACGTGCTCAATACGGCCGGACAACGGGCGATTATGATCGGTATCGCACTGGGGCTGGTTTCGACTTCGTTGAGAATCATTCTGGGTCTCGAACGCTCATACCTGGGAGGTGATTGATGAAAACCAAAGAATGGATTGCCGCCGGTTTAATCACCGCCTTCTTCCTGATCTGTAAGTTTGTTATAACGGAACCAGTGCAATTTTCGAGGACGGTCTCGATAGTAATCATGATTCTGATGGGACTTTTGTTTGTCGGTATCATGATAGCAACCCTCAAGGGTAAGTATATAGGACGGCGAATCGTTTTCCTTTTGGTAGGAATATCGCTGATACTGCCATTTTTCATGCAATTCTCGCTGCCGCTTCAGATCTCTCCGGAAGTTCAGTCGGCTTTCGACGCCCTTGATGGTCTTCCTCCGGGCGCCAAAGTCCTCTGTTCTTACGATTATGATCCTCCTTCCGCGCCTGAACTTCAGCCGATGTCCGATGCCATCATCCAGTATGCCTTTGAGAAGGATCTGAAGATCATTATCATGGGGCTATGGCCACAGGGTCCGCAGCAGGCCAATCAATCGATCGAAATGGCGTTTACCAACAATCCCGATCTGAGAGAACAGCGAGTGTACGGCGTTGACTATGTCAACCTCGGCTTTCAGGCCGGCAACGAGTTTGTGATCCTGCGTATGGGTGAAAGTTTCAAGGCCATGTTCCCCAGGGATATTTACAACACTTCATATGATTCCATACCGCTGGTGAAAAACATCCGAAATTTCTCCAACATCGACTTTTCCTTTAATTTCTCGGCCGGCAAGCCGGGAACGGTGGAATGGGTCCAGATCGCGGTGGATCGTTACAACCTGACTATGGCTGCGGCCAATACGGCGGTACAGGCTCCGATGGTATATCCTTACCTCAAGTCGGGGCAATTGGTCGGAATCTTAGGTGGTATGTCCGGCGCGGCGGAGATGGAAAAACTGACTCAGAAAATAGGCAAGGCGACAACCTTTTTGCTTTCTCAGTCCTTCGCCCATATGGTTGTCATCGCCTTTATTCTCATCGGCAACGTGGCCTATTTCCGGGAACGAAAGGAGAAAAGTTAGATGGATTGGCAGACTTTTGGCATCTGGCTGGCAGCCTTGTTTACTCTTGGGATTATCTCCTTTCTGTACAAGGACAACATCTTTTATAAGGTGTGCGAAGCGATTTTCGTCGGTATCTCAGCCGGCTACTGGTTCATAGTTTTTTTCTGGGATATGTTCTATAAGAAATTCTATGCTCAGGTGTTTGATCCGGTGAATCCGGAGTATTATCCCTGGTTCGGTTTTGTGCTCGGTATCATGATGTTGACCCGCTTGTCCAACAAAATCGGCTGGTTGTCGCGCTGGCCACTGGCTTTTGTTGTCGGTGCCACAGCCGGGTTGTATATGATGATTTATTTCGTCTCCAATGCCATGGTCCAGGTTTCTTCGACTATTATGCCGGTTTTTCGCGGCGGTGTTTTCGACATTATCGACAACGTGATAATCGCTGTTGGTGTCTTCTGTGGCCTGGTTTATTTCTTCTTTTCCAAGGAGCACAAGGGAGCTTTCGGCGGAGCGGCCAAAGTGGGCATCTGGTTTTTGATGGTAACTTTCGGAGCTTCGTTTGGATATACCGTAATGAGCCGTATGTCACTGATGCTGGGCCGGCTCGACTTTCTGTTCGGCACCTGGCTCGAGATGATTCCATGATGAAAACAGCGGCCGGTATTCTGTTTTCTTTGTTTTTCATTCTGGCTATAAGCGGTTGGGCTTTGGCTCAGGATTCGACTGCTTTGGTTACCGATTCGATTGTGGCAGTGATTCCTGCTTCGGCCACAAATGTAGTCGCCGTTAATCACAAGTATGATGACGGCGGCGCCCTTGATATCACTTGGAACAAATCTATCGACGATCCGGATGGGATTCTGGGGTACAACATTTATCGTTCCACCAGCGATACGGATTTTGAACAGATCGCCTCGCTTCTGCCGGGGGAGACTTCCTTTGCCGATGATAAAGTCGAAAACGGTTTGGCTTATGTCTATCGAATTGGAACGATCGGCGAGACCGGTGAGGGTATGTCCGAATCTTCGACCCCGGCCATGGCCGATTGGGAATTTTTCAATTTTGGTATGCTCAATGTGCTGATCCTGGCCTTTATCGTCTGCGGCGCAGTGATTGGTTTCATTATTTCGGCCAAATCGGGCCGGAAACTGTTTATTCGCAAGATCGGCGGGCTGGAAGCTTTGGAAGAAGCAGTGGGACGAGCGACCGAAATGGGTCGTCCTATTCTGTTCATACCCGGTATTCTCGACATGGACGATGTCCAGACGTTGGCGGCCATAACCATCCTGGGCCATGTTTCTCGAGTGGTGGCCGACTATGACAGCAAAATCAAGATGCCGGTGTCACGATCACTGGTAATGACCACGGCCCGCGAAACGATCAAGACTTCATATATGACAGCCGGGCGCCCCGATGCTTATAATGACGAGATGGTCAATTATGTCACCGACGAGCAGTTCGGATATGTGGCCGCCGTCAACGGTATCATGGTCCGCGACAAACCGGCTACCTGTCTTTATCTGGGAGCCTTTTTTGCCGAATCGCTGATTCTGGCCGAGACCGGTAACAGTATCGGCGCCATCCAGATTGCCGGAACGGCCCGACCGGGGCAGTTACCATTTTTCGTGGCTGCTTGTGACTATACTTTGATCGGCGAAGAACTTTTCGCGGCTTCGGCTTATCTATCCGGTGACCCCAAACAGCTTGGATCCCTCAAGGGTCAGGATGTCGGCAAATTCGTAGCCATGGCGGCCATGGTCATCGGCACGCTGGCCATAACGATGGCCACGGCCTGGAACATTGAGTCCATGCAGGGACTTTTGGACATAATGTTGAAAATATTCTCAACCAATTGATAATGGATATGGCACAATTATGAAGCGAACGGTCCCGGTTATTATTACATCCGTTGTCGGAACGGTTCTAATCCTCTCGGTTTTCTTTCCGCCGGCTCAAACCCTGGGTGAGGATTTTTCGCTCTTTTTTGATATCATCGCCGTTTTCGCCTTTTTCCTCGGCGGCGGCAATCTGGTTCGAATTCACTTCAGCAAGGTTTATCGAAAAAGAGACGATTGGGGTTTTTCCATTGTTACCCTGGTTGGATTTTTTATAACCCTGATTATCGGACTGGGTAAATTTGGTACGGTAGGAATCGGCGCCTCGGTGACGGCGACGGAATCGTATCTGCAGCAGATTTTTCAAAATGTTATCACCCCGCTATCCTCGACCATGTATGCTCTGCTGGCCTTTTATGTCGCTTCGGCTTCTTACCGGGCCTTCCGGGCCAAGAACCGTGAGGCGACTATCCTTCTTGTCGCCGCCTTTGTCATCCTTTTGGGGCGGACGCCTTTGGGGATGATGTTGACCGGATGGATACCGGAATCGTTTTCGATCTTCCAGATCCCCAATCTGGCTATCTGGATTATGAACGCGCCCAATCTGGCCGGACAACGGGCGATTTTGATCGGCGTCGGTCTGGGTGTGGTGGCTATGTCGTTGCGGCTGATTCTGGGGATGGATCGGACTTATCTGGGGAGTGATAATGAGTAATATCGGCGTAGCCATTTCGATGATTTTCATTTTCGGCGGACTTCTGGCCATATTGATTTATTCCCTTCGCGGCCGCGATATAGATCGCCGTATCATTTTCCTGTTTGTCCTTCTGGCGGTGGCCTCGGCCGTTGTTTTCCAGATTGAATTCAAGGAAAGCCCAACCCTGATTGTACAAAAAGTTTTTGATAAGATCGAAACCATGCCTTCCGGTTCGAAGGTTTTGATCTCCTATGATTTCGATCCGGCCATGAAGCCGGAAGTGTTTCCCATGGCCAATGCTTTCGTCCGCCATTGTCTGGCCCGGAAGCACAAGATTTATTTCATGTCACTCTGGCCGCAGGGTCAGGCGTTGATGACGGAAACGATCACCGAGGTCCTTGAACCGGAATTTCCCGAAGTGGAATACGGAACCGACTATATAATGCTCGGTTACAAAGCCGGTAACGAAGGCGTTTTGAATGTGATCATCACCGATTTTCGGAAAATGTATTCGACCGACGCGCATAACACCGACATCAACGATATCCCGCTTTTCGACGACGTCAAATCGGCCAAGGATATGGACCTGATATTGCCCATCGGCGGCGGTAAACCGGGGCCGAAGGAGTGGATTCTGTTTGTTGGTGATCCCGGCAACGTGCCGGTGGCTCCGGGGCTGGCGGCTGTAGTCGCTCCCTTGATTTACCCCTATTATCCCAAGCAGGCTATCGGTCTTCTGGGCGGAGTCAAGGGTGCGGCCGAGTACGAGACGATTTTGAAAAATAAATACGAACGATTCGAAAATATGCCCACGCCGGCCTTGCGCATGATGGGACCACAAACCCTGGCCCATATCGTTATCATGGCGTTTATCGTCATCGGCAACATATCGTTTTTCAGAAGCCGGCGGAGGGGAAGCGATGCGTAAAACACCAATTATCATCATGCTCGTTGTCTGCTGTCTGTTTGTTGTCAGCTTGATAATCAAGGCTACCTCCGCACCCGATGGCGCAGCCGGTTTCGATGCCTTCCTGCACGGCTTTTATGTAACCTTCGCCGCCTTTTTGACCCTGGCTATCATGTCCTTTTTATATCGGGACAATCCGTTTTACAAATTCGCCGAACATCTTTATGTCGGTGTGTCAGCGGCCTATGCCATGTGTCTGGGATTCTGGTCAACTTTGGTCGGTAATCTATTCCCGCGCATATCGGAAACGCTTTGCGATTGGTTCGAGGTTCCCTTCACCGGCTATGAATGGCATTTTCTGGTCCCGCCGGTTTTAGGCGTAATTCTTTTGATGCGTCTTTCGCCCAAAGGAGGCTGGATATCGCGCTGGGCGCTGGCCTTTATCGTCGGCACCACGGCCGGACTAAACCTGCCCCGGTTTCTGAGGTCGGATTTTATCGAGCAGATATCTTCGACTTTCGTGCCCCTGTTAGTCAACTGGCAGGGTATCGGGAATTTCTTTTCCAATCTGTCCCTATCGGCCTCGGGGCAGTTGGTGACAATGCTGAGCAACCTGGTTGTTTTTCTGGGCGTTTTATGCGGGATTATATATTTCTTCTTTTCCAAAGAACACAAAGGCGCGTTCGGCGCGGCCTCTCGGTTCGGTATCTGGATTCTGATGATTACTTTCGGGGCCTCTTTCGGTTATACGGTAATGGGCCGAATCTCGCTTCTGGTCGGACGATTGACCTTTTTACTTGACAATTGGTTGGGTGTAATAACAAATAGATAAGATAATATAATCATAGATGCATACTGATGGAGACAATATGCGAATCAAAACCGTTATGCTGATTGCGGTGGTGCTTTTTCTGACCGCTGTCGGTTGGGCGCAGGATGAAGTCCCGACCGATTCGGTAGTCCAAGCAATTCCTCCCGGTCCGCCTTTGAATGTTCAAGCTTTCGACACGCCATACGACAATGGGCATTCCATTAATCTGACCTGGGAATTGTCGGTGGACGACGCGCAGGGACAGAAATCTGTTCTCGGCTACAAAGTAATGCGCGCCGAAGCTCCCGATGGCCCCTTTATGGAAAGGATTCAGGTTGGTTCCGGATCAACATCTTTTCAGGATAAAGGGATCAAGGACGCCACGGAAGAAAATAAAGCATATTTACCAAGGAATCACGATTTTTATTACAAAATCGTGGCCGTGACCGCTGATTCCGAATCCGAATCGGCCATAACCGGTCCGGTGCAGGGAGTAGGGCAATGGTTCAATGCCGGTAAAATGCCGGTCTTGATTGCCGTGATTCTGTTTACAGCCTTTACACTCTATTTCGTCTGGCGGGCCAAGAAGGGCGATCACCTTTATGTCCGACCGCTGGCCGGTATTGATGCTGTCGATGAGGCTATCGGGCGAGCCACTGAAATGGGCAAGCCTATTTTGTATGTCCTTGGTTTGGGAACCGCGGCTGATATCGCCACTATCGCTTCGTTTACGATTCTGTCGCGGGTGGCCAAGAAAGTCGCCGAATACCAGACTACATTGATCGTGCCCTGTTATGATCCGATTGTTATGACCATTGCCCAGGAAACGGTCAAAGGCGCTTATAACGCCGCCGGCCGGCCGGATGCCTACAGTGACGATCAGGTCTTTTTCCTGACCAATTATCAATTTGCGTACGTTGGGGCAGTCAACGGCATTATGATCCGTGAGAAACCGGCCACCAATTTCTATTTGGGGAAATTTTATGCCGAATCGCTGATCCTGGCCGAAACCGGAGCCTCGACCGGATCGATTCAGATATCCGGCACGGATGAAGTAACCCAGATTCCGTTTTTCGTCGTCGCCTGCGATTACACTCTAATCGGCGAGGAATTGTATGCCGCTTCCGCCTATCTCAGCCGTGAGCCAGTCCTTTTAGGATCGCTCAAGGCGCAGGATTGGGGGAAAGCGTTGGTAATTATCTCGATCTTGCTGGGCGTTATTGCCGCTTCGTTCGGTTGGGAGAATTTCGTTAACATGTTCCACGTCGGTCATTAGGGGAGGAGGCCAAGATGAAAAAAGAATTACCTCTGTTAATTGTTTTTGTTACCGGTTGCTTTATGGCCGTCCAATTTTTCGTTCCCCATGCCACGTCCGAGAGAATCTATGAATACATGCTGGACTGGACGATTATTATCGGAATTTTCGCCCTGGCCTTGGGAATTTGGTCGTTTCTTAAAGTTAACACGGACAAGATCAGACAAAAAAAGGAAAACTGGCAATATGCCATCCTGGCCATGGCCGGACTGTTCCTCATGATTCTGTTCGGAACTGCGGCAATGAAATGGCTGGGCGCTGAAAACACAGGTTTGCAGGCTCATATGTTTCGTCAGTTTTTCAATAACGTTATGATCCCGATTCACTCGACCATGTATGCTCTGCTGGCGTTCTTTATCGCTTCGGCAGCCTTCCGGGCTTTCCGGGCGCATTCAACGCTGGCCACCGTGCTGCTTTTGTCAGCGCTGGTGTTGATGCTCAGGTTCAATCCCTATATGGGAGCTCTGGGTGATTGGGATGCTGATCTGGCTGCCTGGATATTAAATGTTCCCAACCTGGCCGCCAAACGAGCCATCGTGATCGGTATTGGTCTGGGAATGGTGGCCACCGCCCTGAAAGTTATTCTGGGTATTGAACGAACCTATATGGGCAGGGATTAAGGGAGGCCGACATGAATCTATTTGAGAAAATGAGCAAACTTGATCGGCGTTGGATTTACCTGATTCTGGCGGCGGTAGTCGTGATAAGCCTCTCTATCGATTTTAAGACACCGATTCGGGTCAATCCCGAGGTGAGATCGATCTATGATTTTGTTGAGGCGGGTAAGCCGGGCGAATATATCCATCTGGCTATCGATTACGATCCCGGTTCATTGGCCGAAATGCATCCCATGACCTATGCCATCATGGAGCAGATCCTGGCCAAGGATATGAAGATAGTCATGACGGCCCTTTCCCAGAATGGACCGGGCATGGCTGAACAGGCGATGCTGGAAATAATCGATTCGGTTCGTATTCATCACGGCAAGGAAGTCGTTTATGGCGAAGATATCGTTTTTCTGGGATACAAGCCGTATCCGGGAATCGTGATTCTGGCCATGGGGCAGGACTATCGCATTCCTTTCCCGAACGATTATTACAACACGCCGGTGGATAGTCTGCCGGTGATGGATGGCATTATCAACTATGATCAGGTCAACGGCATTATCCTGATCACCGGCACCAGCGGTATCGACTACTGGATTTCGTATGCCAACGGCCGTTACAATGCTCCACTGGGAGTTGGTGTGACCGGGGTTATGGCCGCCGACTATTATCCCTTCCTCGGGTCTGGTCAGATCTTGGGTCTTATGGGCGGTATGCTCGGCGCGGCTGAATATGAAACGCTGGTTGATCGGCCCGGTCCGGCCACCGAGGCTATGCGGGTGCAGGTCTGGACGCATGTGGTTATCATTCTCTTCATCCTGATCGGCAACATCGGCTTCTTCTTGTCGAAACGCCGGAAAGGAGGGGTGCACTAATGGATTGGGGAACATTTCTCTGGACAACGATCGGGGCCCTGTTGACCTTGGCGACCCTTTCATTTCTTTATCGGGATAACCCGTTTTATAAGATTGCCGAGCATGTTTTCGTCGGCGTTTCGGTCGGCTATTTTACCATTATCCTCTGGTATAATGGACTTGTGCCGACCCTTTTTGATCGCTTGGCCGATGGCAAGTGGTGGTATATGTTGCCTGCTATTCTGGGGGTTCTGATGTGGTTCCGCTTTTCCAAAAAGTTAAGTTGGATATCACGTTATCCGATTGCCGTATACCTTGGTATCGGTACCGGTGTGGCCATCCCCCTGGAAATGCAGAATCGGGTCAGCCGCCAATTGGTCGATACCATGAGCTCTCCCGACTTCGGGGCCGGCTTCTGGTCGGGATTCTCCGACGTGGTAATCATTGTCGGGGTTCTCAGCGGTCTCTTTTATTTCTTCTTCTCCAAGGCGCACACCGGCGTTTTCGGGGGAGTGGCCAAGTTGGGGATTTATATCCTGATGATCGGCTTCGGTGCTTCCTTCGGCTATACGGTTATGGGCCGTATCTCGCTGTTCATTCAGCGCGTGCAGTCCCTGCGTGATTGGAAGGATATGGGTATTGAAGCGGGCGGAGGTATCACTATCTTCTTCTGGGTGGTCGTCATGATCATCGTGCTGTTGATTTTACTGGAGTTGATAAAATATCTTCGCAACCGGACTACTCCTGAAACGGCCGGATAAAAGCGGCTGAAGAACATTTGAAGCCCGACGCATGATGCGTCGGGTTTTTTTTTGCATGAATACTGCAAAAAAGGCATGCGAGGGTAAAATAAAACTTAACTTTTGGGCGCGAAAGTAGTATAATATATACAGAAGGCGGGGAAACGGAAGACACCTTCCGGGCCTTCTAAACATCTGAATCATTCCCTGCAAAATACTATAGGGGGGCAATGTCGGTAATGGGCCTTTTCTGTTTACTGCATATTGCTGTTGATCTCTCATAAGTTCATGGTAATTAACGACGTGGGTGATAATTGATTTTATGCGATTCGTAACCGGTTGTTATATATGGCAATACGGAAAAAAGTTTGATGATGTGCAAGTTTTTACTTGACAATGACCTACAAGATGAGTACATATTACATGTGGGGAAGCTCTTTATATTTCTGGGAGATATGGCGAAGGGATATTGTTGCCTTTCTGGATCCAGTGTATAATTGAAAGCGAGGTGAAGAATGGCAAGGACGACAGATTCTTCAAAGTTTGGGGCCAATAATGGGGATAAATCTCCCAAGGGAAGACTGTTAACCGCCGAGGCGCGTCGGGAGTACCAGCGCGAATATTATAAGAAGCACAAGGAAAAGGCCAAGGAGTACCAGCGTTTATATAACCTGACCCATAAGAAGAAACGCGGTGGCCGGGGCAAGGCCAATTTTGTCTGTCCTCGGGACGCGGCCAGAATGACTTTTAACACTTGTGACCTGATGAATTCACCTGTTGAGAAGACACTTAAGATGTTGGAAAAGATCATTTCGGGTGAACGGTTATTCACCATGTAAGAGGGGTGGTCTCCATTACAATTTTCAGGGGGTAAAAAAGCTTATAGGCGGTCATATGGCCGCCTTTCTTATTGCGTATCACTGGAAAAGTAGTTAGTTTCAGAAATAATGGTGTGAAATTTATACTCGTAACCGGAGTTTTATAAAGATGGCTAAAAGCGAAACGACAACCAAAAAAGCGTCCTCAAAAAAGGGGACGGGCAAAACGAAGCCGAAGTTGTTTTATTTCTTTGGCGGTGGCAAAGCTGAAGGTCGCGGTGACATGAAAGACTTATTGGGCGGCAAAGGCGCTGGTTTGGCGGAAATGACCAGTATCAAGATTCCCGTTCCCTCTGGATTCACGATTACCACCGATGCGTGTCATATGTATTATGACGAAGAAATGACTATGCCGGACTGGTTTGAGAAGGAAATGGCAGTCTATATGGCCAAGATTGAGAAGCAGATGGGGGCCAGTTTTGGTGACGCGAAAAAGCCACTTCTGGTTTCGGTACGGTCCGGGGCCAAATTTTCGATGCCGGGAATGATGGATACGGTTCTCAATCTGGGTCTTAATGAAGAAACACTGCAGGGTATAATCGAAAAATCGGGTGATGCCCGTTTTGCTCATGATAATTACCGTCGATTCATTTCCATGTTTGGCAATGTTGTTCAGGGTATTGACAAGGATCTCTTTGAGGATGTCATCCAGAAGAAGAAAAAAGAAAAGAATATCCGGCAGGATAGCTCTCTTCAGGTGGCCGATCTTGAAGATATCGTTAAGAAGTTCAAACAGATCATTAAGAGGAAAACGGGCGAGCCTTTCCCGGAGGATCCCTGGGCCCAGCTGGCCATGGCTCGTGACGCGGTATTTCGTTCTTGGCATAATCCTCGGGCAATCAGTTATCGCCGTTTGAACAATATCCCTTCCAACCTGGGTACGGCGGTTAATGTCCAGGCCATGGTTTACGGCAATATGGGTAACACTTCCGGTACCGGCGTGGGATTTACTCGCGACCCGGGCACCGGAGAAAATGAATTTTATGGTGAGTATCTGCTGAATGCCCAGGGTGAGGACGTCGTGGCTGGTATTCGTACACCCTCCCCGATAGCCAATCTGAAAACGGATATGCCTTCAATTTACAAGCAGTTACGCGATATCACTAATCGGTTGGAGAAGCACTATCGTGACGTTCAGGATTTTGAGTTTACAATTCAGGAGGGAAAGTTGTACATGCTGCAGACCCGTGCCGGAAAGCGGACGGTACAGGCAGCTTTGAAAATCGCCACCGATATGGTGGCCGAGGGTTTGATTTCAGAAGAAGAGGCGTTGATGCGAATCGAACCGACCCAGCTTGATCAACTTCTGCATCCTCGTCTTGATCCCAACGCCAATTACAAGGTTGTGGCCAGCGGACTGTCGGCCTCGCCGGGAGCCGGTTCAGGTATTGCTGTCTTTACATCAGAGGAAGCGGTTAAGGTCGCTGAGGCTGGGAAAAAGTGTGTTCTGGTTCGCAAGGAAACCAATCCGGATGATATCGAGGGCATGCACGCTTCGGTCGCTATTCTGACCAGCCGAGGCGGGATGACCTCGCATGCCGCCGTGGTGGCCCGTGGAATGGGCAAGCCATGTGTGGCCGGTTGCGAAATGATTCGAGTCAATGAATCCAAAAAACGTTTTCAGATAGGCCGTTTGATAATCAAGGAAGGTGAAGTTATCACCATTAACGGTTCGGCCGGTGAGGTTATTGTCGGTAAGGTGCCGACCATTGAGCCGGAGCTTTCCGGTGAATTCGCCGTTTTGATGTATTGGGCCGACACTGTGCGCCGCCTGGGCGTCCGGACCAACGCCGATACACCGGAAGATGCCGTCAAGGCGATTAAATTCGGGGCTGAGGGTATTGGATTGTGCCGAACCGAGCATATGTTTTTCTCCGAAGAAAGATTGCCGATCGTGCAGGATATGATTCTGGCCGATTCCATGGAAAAACGGCAGGAGGCTTTGGACAAGCTGCTGCCTTTCCAACGCGACGATTTCAAAGGTATTCTGGAAACCATGCAGGGTTATCCGGTCACCATTCGAACCCTGGATCCTCCGCTACATGAGTTTTTGCCCCATCGCGAGGATGTCGAGGCCAAAATCGGCGAGTTGGATAAAGATGACGAGGAATACGAAGAAAAACTGGATGCGATCCGTAAGTTGCTTGCTCGTATCGACGATTTGAAGGAAATGAACCCAATGCTGGGCCATCGAGGCTGTCGCTTGGGTATCGTCTATCCCGAAATTACCGAAATGCAGGTTCGGGCGATAATCGAAGCAGCCTGTATTTTAACCAAGGCCGGGAAGAAGGTATATCCCGAGATCATGATTCCGCTGATCGGGCATGTCAATGAGTTTAAGAATCAGAAGGAAGTAGTCGAACGGATAGCTCTTGAAACCACCAGCGCGTACAAGACCGAGGTCAATTATCTGGTGGGGACAATGATCGAGATTCCGCGGGCGGCATTGACGGCTGATGAAGTGGCCGTTGAAGCTCAGTTCTTCTCCTTTGGCACCAACGATCTGACGCAGATGACCATGGGCTTTTCGCGTGATGATGCCGGTACGTTCCTGAGGTATTATATTGAAAAAGGTATCTTGCCCAGCGACCCGTTTGTGTCAATCGATGCCAGCGGTGTCGGTCAGTTGGTTAAAATGGGCTTTGAAAAAGGTCGGTCAACAAATTCTGAATTGAAAGTTGGAATTTGCGGTGAACACGGTGGCGATCCTTCTTCGATTCAGTTCTGTCATGACGTCGGTCTGGATTATGTTTCCTGTTCGCCGTTTAGAGTGCCGATTGCCCGGCTGGTTGCCGCTCAGGCGACTCTTCGCGAGAAGGACAAGTTGGCCAAGCCGACAGGACCGAAGGACATTTATAAAGATGTTCCGATAAAGAAATTCACCAAAAAGACCGCAACCAAGAAGAAGGCGACTAAAAAGACAGCGGCCAAGAAAGCCAAGGTGACCTCTATCGGTGACAAGAAGACGAAAGTGAAAAAGGCGGCCAGTCCCAAGAAAACCACTCCCAAGAAAACCGCTCCCAAGAAAACCGCCACCAAGGCAAAGAAGAAATAAGCAATCCTGAATTTGCCGAAGGCATAAAAAAAACGCCCCAACTGCGGGGCGTTTTTTTATGGTATCATTTGTCGTTTCAGCGGTTGTCTTCTTTCATCCTCTTCAACCAAACGCCCTGAGCGTAGGCGGCGCGATCGTTCTCACTGCCGTCAATCCAGACACCGGCCAATGTCTCATCAGCGGTGATTTCGAATGAGATAGTGTCGCTAACCCGGAAGACGTGGATATCCTCATCAATGGCGAACTGGATATGTATCAGATTATAATCAAAATTGGATTCAATAACGGCCTCGGGCAAATGGCCGCGGAAATCGACAAAACGGATGTCGGCTGCGGGGGAGGGTTGGGGCAGATTCAGGTCGCCTCTCTTGATCCAATTGATGCGGGGTAAAAGGATCTGAATGGAAAGGAGATGGCCGTTGTCGCTGATATCAAAAGACAGTTGGGGTGAATCGAGATAAGAATAAAACCGTCCACCGGGAAAGACCGGCACCGAAAGAAAATCCTCGTCCACTTGGTAAAAACCCCGACTGAAGCTATTTATTTCGGCCGGGGTTTTTATAACCAGTTTTATCGCGGAGACATTCGAGATCAGTTCTCCGTTTCTTTCTGCCACAATTCGATTTTATCTTTGGCCTGTTCGTATTCGACCGTTTCGGGGAATTGGTCCTTCAGGACGAGGAAATATTCGAGGGCCTTGGTTTTGTTGCCCAGTTCCTCGTATGATCGCCCGATTTTAAAATAGGCCAGCGACCGTTTCTCCGAATCGGGATAGCTGTCCAGCAGTTTCTGGAATTCGGTAATGGCCGATTCGTATTGTTTCATTTCCTGATAGGTTACGGCGATCCAATATTGGCAATTGTCTGAGAGATTATCCTTGGGGCAGTATTTAAGATAGTCGGAAAATCCGGACAGGGCCAGATCATATTGGCCGCGACGCATATCCTTGAAAGCGTTATCCCAAAGCCGGCGGCAATCGACGGCCGATGTCACACTTGCGGTTGTATCGGTCGCAGCTTCGGCAGTATCGGTCGGCTGGGCCGCGAGCGGTTGTTGAATAACCGTACCCGATTGTCCGGGCTGCTGTTCGATACGATAAACGATCTGCTGAAGATCGTCCATTTGATTCTTCAATTGATCCAGAAGAGCTATTACGTCCTCAAGTGAAGAACGGACATCAACTCGAAGACGATTGTTACTCTCGGTTCCGCTAATGAAGAGCGAATCAATTTTGTCGATTTGTACTTTAAATAATCGCTGGTCATTGCGGACTTGAGTTACCTTTTCGTCCACCCGCATGACATCCTGCTTGGTGGCACAGCCGGAGATAACAATAACCGCGATTAAAAGAGATATTGCCGGGAGGCAATATCTCGTCAGATTGTTCCTGTCAGTCAGGCTCATGTGAATCGACTACTGTTTGACAACGCGGAAAAAGCCGCGCCGGTTTTTGGCCCAGGCGTCTTCATTACTGGCCTGATCAGCAGGGCGTTCTTTGCCGTAACTTATAGTCTCAATCCGCGCGGGAGCAATACCCAGTTCGGCCAGGTATTCCTTGACGGCCACGGCCCGTTTGTCGCCCAGAGCCAGGTTATATTCGACCGTGCCCCGTTCATCGCAATGGCCCTCGACTTTGATGATCACGTCAGGATTGTCTTTCATCACCTGAGCGTTCTGGTCAAGAGCGGTCTTTTGATCGCCGCGAATGTTGAATTTGTCAAAATCGAAATAGACTATTTGGAAATCGGCTTCCACGATTTCCGGTGGTGGCGGTGGTGGTGGCGGTGGCGGAGGTGGTGGTGGAGGTGGTGTGGCCGTATCAATAACGGCTACTGGCTCTTCCGGCGGTGGCGGTGGCGGTTTGCTGCCACATCCATAAACGGCAACCATCAGGAATATCAACCCAACTACAAGTAGGACTTTTTTCATAGGTCCCTCCTTAAATCTTTAAAAAATCGACAACGATTATATTTCCTCTTTATACAAAAAACGGTACAATATAAGCCTATTCAAATCAACAAATATTTCAAAGAAAACCAAAAAAACTATCTCAGATAATCGGACCAATCCGGGTTTGAATTACCGCCACCGGAAGTCAGTCTGAATTCCTTATTGCCGAATCGATCCATGACATAAATTTCCTTGGTTCCCGTGCGCGTCGATGAAAATATCACATGATTGCCGTCGGGCGACCAGTGCGGGTTTTCGTTGTTGCCGCGTTCGGTCAGAACGCGGAAATTGTCGCCGGTTATGTCAATGGTGCAGATATTGAATTTGCCGTTGACCCGGCTGACGAAAACGACTTTATCGCCGCGCGGCGACCAGTCGGGCGAATCGTTATATCCGCCGACATAGGTCAGACGGCGGACGTTGATACCATCCTTGTCCATGACGTAGATCTGCGGCGAACCGGTGCGGTCGGAGGAGAAGGCAATTTCATTGCCGGTCGGCGACCAACAGGGACTCGATTCGATGGCGGCTGTGCGGGTCAGGCGCCTTTTTATCCGGCCGGCGCGATTAAGTAAATACAGCTCGGCGTTACCGTCGCGCGATAAAGCGCAGGCGATATATTGATTATCAGGAGATACCCTGGCGGCGGAATTTATGCCGGGATAGGCGGCCAGTTGATCGACTTTGCCGTCAGTCACGTCGTATTGATACAGTTGCGGATCATCGTGCATGAACGAAGTGAAAAGAATCTCTTTGCCATCAGGTGCAAATGATGGGGAAAGGTTGATCGAGCCGTTGCCGGTCAGCTGGTAAATATTGGCGCCGTCATAATCGCAAAGGAAAACTTCCTTGTTACCGGTGCGTTTGGAGATAAAACAGACTTGGGTATCGAAGATTCCTTTTTCCCCGGTAAGATAATAGATGATCTCATTGGCGATCTTGTGGGCCAGGCGGCGGTGATTGGAAGCCGGCGATTTGAACGTTCCCCGGCCGAATTCGATGCCGGATTTGGATGCATAGAGGCGATATTTGAAAGTGATATCGTCGCCGGTGAATTGCCCTTCACCCTTAATCACGTATTCGGCGCCAAGGTGAGACCAGCCCAGCAGACTCATAACTTCCATTTCCATATGACGCATGTAGAAAGTGTCGAGTTCGATGACTTCGTAGAAAGGGGAGAAATTGAGATCGCGGCGGATGGTTTCGGCCAACCTGACGAGGATAATCGAATCGGCTCGAAGCAGGCGGGCACCTTCCCAGGCGGTGAAATCCTCGACCGCCAGTCGGGTGAGTTGGACGCCCTGTTTGGCATCCAATCGGCCTTCATAAGTCTTCACCTGCGCCATAACGGTGGTTGAGGTCAAAATTATCAGGAGCAAAATGCAAATAAATTTTTTCATATTTATCTCGGTTGATAGGGGAATTCAAGGCGTATGCCGATGATATCGTCGATGAAATCATCCGGCAGGGGCGGAAAAGGTGATGACGCCTGGACGGCCCGCAGGCAGGCTCGATCAAAGGCAGGAATCCCCGATGATTTTTCCACTTCTGATTCGAGCAAAGTGCCTGAGCGGATGACCTGGAAATTTATAAAACAGGAAATAGGCTGATTGGCCTGCACCGGATTGGACCAATTTCGCTGAATTTTCCCGAAAGCCTGTACGAACCAGTAAGGGTAATTGAAACCGGCATTATCCACCGAGGCTGATCCAAAGCGACTTCCGGGGCCAACTTGATCGCTGACGTCGGCGCCGCCCTTTTGATTGGTATCAGCTTCCTTGGCATTACCTTTGTAACCTTCGTCTCGTTTAGGCTTTGGTTTCGGTTTTTCTATCGGCTTTTCCACTTCCTTGGTTTCGGTTATCGTTTCCGGTGGAGAGACTGGAATGGCTTCCGGTTCATCGAAGGTTGCCTGCGGAATGGTTATTTCGGGCGCTTCTTCGGTAATCAAAGCCGGGTCGCCCATCGGGGGCAGGGAAATGATATTGACCGCCACGGCGTCAAAATCATGTCTAACTATAACGCGGAATGGGTTCAGAACCGTCAGCATCAATATCAGGCTGACATGGAGAATGATGGAATAGAATATATCTTTACCGGTAAACTCCATGCCTACCTCTTGGAATTGCCGTTCTCGACCGGGGAAGTGACCAGCCCCAGATATTCGATGCCCACATCTTTGAGGCGGGCCACGACATCCACGACGGCGGCATAGACGACGCCGCTGTCGGCCCGAATATAGACCGATGAAGTGTTTTTATTGCGCATGACTATATCCAGTTGTTTCTCAAAATCGGGCAGGCGGACCCAGACATCGTCGATAAAAATCCCGCCTTTTTGATCGATAGTCAAAACCACTCCCTCGCCGAGTTCATCCTGTGCGGCGGCTCGGGTTTTGGGGAGGTTGACGTCTATTCCCGATTGTAGCATGGGGGCGGTTATCATGAAAATAATCAACAGGACCAGCACGACATCCACCAGATTGGTGATGTTGATATCGGCCATATGTTGGTGGGGACGCTTGATCACAGGTAACTGTCCTTTTTGAGCCGGGCCAGCAATTCGAGGCTGAAATTATTGGCATGGTCGAGGATGAACTTGAGTTTATTATTGGCCCAGTTATAGCCGATTACAGCGGGAATAGCTGCTGCCAGACCAACGATAGTGGCCAGAAGGGCCTCGGCAATACCGGGAGCCACAACAGCCAGCGAAGCCGAACCTCGTTCCCCGATGGCCCAGAATGAATCCATAATGCCGACGACCGTACCCAGAAGCCCCAGAAAAGGGGCGGAGTTTGCCGTGGTGGCCAGAAAAACAACGTATTTTTCAAGTTTGCCGGTTTCTTCCGATATTGACTTGTCCAGCATCAGGTTGACGGTTTTAAAGTCATCCTCGTCCAACTTGCGTTTTGATTCCTGCAGTCCGCCGCCGGCGTTTTTTGCTTCCATAATCGCGTCGGCCTCACGGATACCGGCCGAATAAATCCCGGACAGCGGAGTCATGCGGAAGTTCTTAACCTGTCCCAAAAGGTCGGTGATCTGTTTGGAGCGGGTAAACAAGGCCGAGAATTTTTCCGTTTGCCGGTTGACCTCCTTGAACAATCGGTATTTGTTAACCATTATTCCCCATGAAACCAGCGACATGATCGCCATTACGATCAGAATCAGGATATTGAAAAAGGAGGAGTTGCCTATAATCTCCCAAATACCGCCGGTAAACAGGGCCGGACGAAAAATCACGGCCGAAAAAACAGCCTTAGTCGAGAGGCCCGAAATCAAAAAAGTTTCAATCATAATACGTTTTACACCAATCAACACGAAAGGTTTAGCCGCTTACCCATCAGACTGCGCATAATAGAAAACAGTTGTCTTCAAATCAACAAAAAACGAATCAAGCGTATCTTCTAAACGAATAAACGATTCGGATTTAGGCGATTTATTTCAAGGTCGGGGAGAAATGCCGGATTGGGCCGGAATTGGATCGAAAATTTTAATTTATGGGGTTAAAATGGAGTGGACAAGACTGCCGTAAATTGTTATATTCTGAATCTTTACTGGGCCGGGAGAAGGGGAAATATCCCGGAAAGAAATGGTTGGATGGAGCATAACATAAACAGTTAAGAGATAAAAAATATGAGCGAATTGAAAAGAAACCTGGACGAGATAAATGTGATTCTGGCCACTGACTGTGGCTCCACGACTACCAAGTCGATAGTTATCGAGAAGCGCGACGGAGAGTACCGCCTTATCGCGCGCGGCGAAGCACCGACGACGGTGGAGGCTCCTTTCGAAGACGTGACTATGGGCGTTTTGAACGCCGTGGCTGAAGTCGGAGAGCTTTGCGAGCGCGAATTAATTGATGACGAAGGCAAAATAATTACTCCGGCCAGCGGCAAGCGGGGTTGTGATATTTATATTTCGACGTCATCGGCCGGCGGCGGACTACAGATGATGGTCGCCGGAGTTGTACGGTCTATGACGGCCGAGTCGGCGGAACGAGCCGCTTTGGGCGCTGGAGCGATCGTCATGGACGTGATTGCTTCCAACGACAAACGCCGCCCCCATCAGCAGATTGAGCGTATTCGTCATCTGCGGCCGGATATGATTTTACTTTCCGGCGGTATCGACGGTGGCACCACTTCGCATGTGGTTCAGATCGCCGAACTGGTTTCGGCTGCCGATCCGAAACCGAGGCTGGGTAGCGGCTATCAACTGCCGGTTATTTTTGCCGGAAATATAAACGCCCGCGACGCCATCACCGATACTCTGGCCAAAAAGGTTGATCTTGGTATCGTCGATAACCTTCGCCCGGTATTGGAGCGTGAAAACCTGCTGCCTGCCCGCGAAAAAATTCATGATCTGTTTATGGAACATGTTATGGCTCAGGCTCCCGGCTATCGCAAGCTGATGAAGTGGACCGATGCGCCGATTATGCCGACTCCCGGCGCGGTGGGGGCGATTATTAAGACCATCGCCGATCTGGAGAATATCGAAGCTGTGGGCGTCGATATTGGTGGAGCGACTACCGATGTTTTTTCAGTGTTTCGGCCCGATGGTGAGGAAGGCGTCTTCAACCGGACGGTATCGGCCAACCTGGGTATGAGTTATTCCATCTCCAACGTTTTTGCCGAGGCGACCTTGCCCAACGTAATGCGCTGGGTGCCGTTCGATATGGAAGAGCGCGATTTGCGCAACCGGGTTAAAAACAAAATGATCCGCCCGACGACGATACCGCAGTCGATGGAAGAGTTGGTTTTTGAACAGGCTATCGCCAAAGAGGCATTGCGTCTGGCCTTTATCCAGCACAAGGATTTCGCCACGGTACTCAAGGGTGTGCAAAAGCAGCGGACAATCGCTGATGCCTTCGAGCAGGACAGTTCCGGAGGGTCAATCGTGAATATGATGTCGCTGGATATGCTCATCGGATCCGGCGGAGTACTTTCCCATGCTCCCAGGCGGCAACAGGCGGCCATGATGTTGATTGATGCTTTCTTACCTGAAGGAGTGACTCAACTGGCCGTTGATTCCATCTTTATGATGCCTCAGTTGGGCGTGCTTTCGACTCTGCATCCCAAGGCGGCGACAGAAGTGTTTGAAAAAGACTGCTTGATCCATTTGGGTACTTGTGTTTCGCCGGTGGGCGAAGTCAAGAAGGGCGGCGAGGTTATGACCTATAAGATCGAGCTTCCCGACGGACCGGTTTCGGGTAATCTTAATTTCGGCGAATTGAAGCTGTTCAAACTGGGTGTTGCCGACAATGGACTGCCTTATAAGGCCAAAGCGACGCTGGAGCCGGCACGCAATCTTGATTTGGGTATGGGTAAAGGCCATAAGGTAGAATGTGAACTTGACGGCGGCGTGGTCGGCATTATTCTCGATGGCCGCGGTCGTCCGCTGGTTCTGCCCACAACCGATAGCGAGAGGATTGCGTCGTTGAAAAAATGGATGATCGAACTGAATGCTTATTCAGCCGATGCGCTGGAGCATAAATAGATATGGTTTAAGCCCGGTATTTTCGGGCGACCTATGGATATTAACGATGCGGGGCTTATTAGGAATGCGGGTTGAAATGATGAGTAGAATGTTGAGAACAATCATACTGGTGACATTGATGCTGATCACAGCCGGTTCCGTCGTTCAGGCTGAAAACTTTGTCAACTGGAGAGGTGGTTTCTGGTTTTCGATTCCTGAAGGTTGGGATAAAGTGAACTATCGCACCGTCGATCGTTTCCTGGCCTATACCGATACTACCCGGGAAGTTTTCAATTACGAAGCGGTTTTTGCCCCGGAGACGTCACAGATATTTGCCGAGGATGCTTATCTGGTGGTCACATTCGATTCTACCGGGGAGATGTCCAAGCGAGAGGCGGATTCGGTTTTGCGTGGTATTGCCTCATCCTACTCGATCGATGTTTTTGACGCTCCACTGGTTCAATTAATGACCGACCTCGTTCCCGGCAAGCCGAAAATTAATCTGAGTGAGCGCAGCGTGTCTGTTTTGACCGAAATGGCCTATCGACAAGATGCCCTGAAGAAACTGTGGCTCTACATGCGACTCAACGACCGCGGCCTGGTCTCGCTTTATCTATACAGTCCTGATTCCACTTTTGAACGCAACAAGAAGGTTTTCGATGATATCGTTGGTTCGCTATCTTTTGATGACCTCAAGGGTGCGGCTGTTCAGGGAGAGTTGACTTTTACGGAAGTAGCCGGAGGTGATGGTGAGGCTTCGAGTGCCGTGGATTTCGACGATGACAAGGGACTTTTAAAGAGCAAGCTCCTTTATGCTTTAATCGTGATCGTTGTGTTCGGACTCCTTTGGAATTTTATTATCGCTCCTCGGATAAAAAAGAAACAATCTGCCACGCGGCAGTAATGATAGAAGGAAAGGCAATTTGTAATGGCTCATGCATATACTCCCGGTTTGAAAGTCAGCGCCAAGCAGCTGATTACCAAACGGCGGATATTACCCCTTAAAGGCGAAGTCACAGCCCAGGTTGGCGACAGTGTAACGCCTGATATGGTAGTGGCTCGAACCTATCTTCCCGGCGACGTGGAACCGATCAACGTCTCCAATCAACTTGGCCTGCCGCCTGAAGATATCAAATCCTGTATGCTCAAAGACGTTGGCGATTCGATTGAAAAAGACGAGATAATCGCCCAATCAAAACCGCTTTTTGGTATTAAGTGGCTTAGTGGGTCAAAAAGCAAATCGACACTCACCGGCACCATCGAGTCAATTTCTACCGTTACCGGTCAGGTGCTTTTGCGCGGCAAACCGATTCCGGTCGAAGTCAAAGCCTATGTAGAAGGGGAAGTAGTCGAGGTGGTCGAAAAGGAAGGCGTGGCTGTCTGCTGCTGGGGTTCGTTTATTCAGGGTATTTTCGGCATCGGTGGCGAAACGCACGGAATACTTAAGTCTGTGGTTCCTGACAATACCACTCAGCTGGATGAAAAGCTTATTACCGATGACTGCAAGGGCTGTGTAATTATCGGCGGATCGCGAGTAACCGCCGAAGCTATCCGTAAGGCGGTCAAGGTCGGTGCGGCCGGTGTTATCACCGGTGGTTTCGACGACAAAGACCTGCGTGATTTTCTTGGATATGACCTTGGCGTGGCCATCACCGGCTCCGAAGATATCGGGGTGACTTTGGTGGTGACCGAGGGTTTTGGCGATATCAGCATGGCCCAAAAAACCTTTGAGTTGCTCAAATCAAATGAAGGCAAGATGGCCTGCATTAACGGAGCCACCCAGATTCGCGCCGGGGTTATTCGGCCCGAAGTGGTTATTCCGATTGATCAGGATATCAAGAGTGGGCACGACGACGCCATTACCGAGCAGAAGGGTCTTGATATTGGTTCCCCCATTCGAGTTATCCGTCACCCTTATTTCGGGCATCTGGGTGATGTATCCGGATTGCCATCGCCTCTGGCCGTTTTGGAGTCGGAATCGAAGGCACGTGTTCTTGAGGTTACTTTCGAGGACGGTAAAAAAGCGATTGTTCCGAGAGCCAACGTGGAGTTGATCGAGTCTTAGAACATATCCTGAACGCAACAGGAATTGGTGTAAAATTAGACGGCCGGGTGATAATCATCCGGCCGCTTCTTTATGTCATTGCCGGCCATTATCAGGACAGCCTTGTTCCCCGTTCTACCAACTACAATCGATATTGATTTCTGGAGCCGGGCCACTCTTAAAGATGTAGCCTATCAAATAAACGGCATCGCCGATATTGACGGCACAATCGCCGTTGGCATCACCTGCTGCCAAAGGCATAGGGGGATCGCCGGATTTGAAAACATAATTGATGATATAAACCGGGTCGCCGACATTTATCGATCCATCATAATTGGCGTCACCGGCGAGGAAGAGATTCGGAACAAAAATGACTTCACCCTGATTGAAATTTGATTCGGTTTCACCATTAAACTGCCAGTTGAGGCTATACATAGTTTCGGTAGTATCGACTAAATCGATGTAACAATAAGCGAAATCACTGCCGTCAACTACTATCTCCAGCACATCGCCAGTGAAATCCGGGTGTGAGGGCAGGATACTTGTCGAGTTTGGGGCCAGGTCATTATTAATCAGGATGGTTCCGACGTTCACATCACCGGCTGTTTTGCCCGACCGAAAATCACCCAAGTAAATTGAAACCTGAGAGGGCACTCCGGCGGGCATATCAAGTGTATCGGGATCGATGCGGGTGGTCAGGGCGCCTGCGCCTTCGGATATCAGGTCAGCCACAGCGGCTTGCAGAGCGGCGTTGGCGGATGACCTTTCCATGCCCGATAGTGGAAATTCAAAGAAGATGTAGCTGTTATCTCCGCTGCCGTCCCGCCATCCATTAACTGCGCCATCGTGCGAGGAGGAGGCCCCCTTGTTTGATTCGAATAAATATAGTGGCGAGGCATCGTACTCTTGTACGATTTTGGAGCCACAAGGTATGCCGGTAACTTCTATCCAGGGAGAGGAGTGATCGACACAGGCCAGTGAATCCCAGGTGAGGTCGGGGTATTCGGGTGACAAGCTGGTGGCGCCTATGAGTTCGGAGTGAATCGTTGTCGTATCAAATTTGCTGAGAATCTCCACCCGGTGGTCAATATCAAAATATGAAGTGTAACCATAATCCGATTTTCCCGGTTGATAGTAAATGTTTCTGATACTATCGCCGGCTGTATAGAAGTCGCTCCAACGGCCGAAAATGACAACCTTTCCACCGATCGACATATAATAACCGATTGTGTCGAGAATGCCACCGAAAGTTGGATTGCTGCCGAGATCATCGGATCGGCCCGATTCGGCCCCGAATACCACCAGTTCGTAATCGAGCATATCGATCAGACTGATGGAATTGTCTATTCCGTATGCGGTATCGGAATAATAATCAAAATTATACCCATCAAGGGCATCGCGCATGAATTCTCCAGTACGCACTTCATTGACAATTGATGCGCTTGCCTTGGAGCTGCGGTTTACTGCCAGGATGCGACCTGGATCGAGTGTGGCCACTCTTATGCTTATTGGATCGATTCCGGTTGTATCTGAAATATATCCGTCCATATCCTTGGCTACAACCAGATAGGAATGAAAATCCGATCCGAGGGTGAAATCGTCATCGATAAAAAATGTGTCTGTTATTTCAGGGGGCAGGGCGGTACCGTCACGGATGAGCGTATAGTGACTGAAGTCAAGCTCCTTGTTGTCGGCTTTCCAGCTTAAAGAGATGGCATGATGAAGAGGCAGGCCAACCAATTGCGATGGTTGGGTCGGTAATAACTTCGGGGTCCCGTAAACGAGATCATAGGCAATAGAGGTTACGCCATCAGCATCAACAGCTATTATGTAAAAGCTGTATTCCTGGCTGTTGGTCAGCCCATTGACAGTGTAATTTGAGCTGTCGGCGGAAACGTTAATAGCCGTTTCCACCGTCGGGGGGACGGTGTTGTAATGAATGACATAATGGTCGAATGTCGCCGGGTCGGCGGGGATCCACTCCAGAAGCATTGATTGGCCGTCGCCGACATCCCAGAGGTCGGTGATTTCGATCGGGGGTAGGGCGTTATCGATAACATAAACTGTGGCCAGTGAGGCCTTGATCATCCGGGTCATATATTCGAAGTTGATATAGGTTGTGCTGTCTGAGGGCTGATGATAGTGAGTGGAGAAGTTCTTCTCCTGCACGAAGGTGACATCGTAGCCATTGTCGATGAAGGGGAGGTGGTCCGAAGCGGTTTGGCCGGACAGGTCGCCTCTGATGCCGACCAGCGAGTCGGACAGTTCTCTCCATAATACAGAATAGGCTATTTCCGGGCCGTAGTACAAATCGGCCATGCTGTCGTTGGTTATGTGTCCGATCATGTCCAGATTCATCATATAGATGATATCGGCACCCTCGGCGGCGACACTGTCGGCGTAATGGTACGAGCCCCACATCCAGGATTCTTCTGAGTCGAAAGCGATAAACTTGAAGGTCAGTTCGGTTTCGATATCGGCCAGAACACGGGCGATTTCAATCATTCCGGCCGTGCCGGAGCCATCGTCATCGGCGCCCGGACAATCGGGCACGGCGTCGAAATGTCCGCTGATAACGATTTGCCTTTCGGGATAACGCGTTCCAATTTTGGTACAGACGACATTGTAACTCTGAACCGGTACCCGTCCCCAGAGCTGAGAACCCATAAAGGGATCGATAACCACCGAGTCGTAGCCAAACGATAGAAATTTCTGTTCGATCCAGTCACGGGCGGCATAGCTTGAATCGGTGCCGGTCAGACGCCGATAGAAAGCCTCAAGTCGGAGCAGATGACTTTCAACACTGTCCTGACTGACCAGCCCGATAAGGCTGTCCAGGTTGAGACTCTCATAGTTGGCTTGATCGTAGAGATCTTTTTGCGGACGGTATTCGATTTTGATGCGATCGGTACTGAGGGATCCCCAGTCGCCGGTATCTTCCGTGAGGGCCAGCTGGCTATGATCAGCTCTGAGTATTTTTAAATCGTTTTCCTCGAACAGCAGGGGAAACTTATCAGCGTAAACTCGATCAGGACTGCGATCGAGGATAATCTGATCAATATCAACATCCCCGGCCAGAAGCTCTGTGGTCAGGCTCGAATTTTCGATAAGGCCGGAAGCCTGTTCATCAGCCAAGACCAGATAGCCATCACTGAGAACAAATACTGCTTTAGCTCCGGTTGATTCCAAGAGCTGGGCCTCAACATAACTGCGGAGGGTGACTCGATATAGGTTATCAGCACTGACGATGGAGGTGAGGACGGTGAAAATAACGATAAGGCATAATTTATATTTCATAACCAGCACTCCCATTGGTTATTCGAAAGCCAATAATTGTTAGTCCCGGTATCACAATGACGTGATCAATCACCGGTTTGTTTATATGAAAGACGAGACAACCGCAGAAATGATTAGTAAGCGGCGGTTGTCAATCTTTAGGACAATCTATCTCAACAGTATCATCTTGCGCGTAATCGTCGTCGATTCACTTCTCAGGCGATAAAAGTACAACCCGCTGGCGACTTCCGTTCCGGCTTCGTTACGCCCGTCCCAAATCAGCCGGTTCGTTCCCGGTTTTGCGGATCCGTCATGAAGAAGGCGCACGCGTCTTCCCAGGATATTGAAAATGTCAAGTGTCACCCTGATCGGTTTGGATTCCGGAATGTAAAATTCGATTGCTGTGACCGGATTAAACGGATTAGGGTAATTCTGGCTAAGGGAATACGTTTCCGGTATCTGGTTTATTGTTCCGTTGTATTCGGTTGATAGAGTGATTCCCAATTCACCCAAGGCCTGCCTGAAGGCGGCGACTGCCGACGACCGTTCCATAAACGAGAGAGGAATTTCGAAAAACACATAGCGCGTAGCGCCATCGGCGTTGCGCCAGGCCAATGGTTTGCCTTCTGTTTCCGGATTGTCTGTGCAGGAATTATAGGTGTATAGAGTATCGATCGGCAGGTTGCCAAGCATGGTGTAACTGGGACAGGGGATACCGGTGGTTATAGAAAAGGGCAGAGAATGCAGGGCCGATGCGGTTGAATCCCAGACCAATTCAGGATATCCCAGAGATTGGCTGTGAGCCCCTATCAAATCGGAATTCAAGCTAGTGTCCACTATTATGGAAAGCGGCCGGACGCGTGCCAGGATATTAAAGTCGTCGGTATAGCTTTCCCCGGATTCATAATTAAGCGTATCGTACTCTTCAGTTATGGATAGGTCGCCCCATCGGCCAAAAATCAAGACTTTGCCACCCAGCGATAAATAATAACTGATCTGAGGCATTATGCCGCCCCAGGCCGGGTCAGAGCCGAGATCATCGGAACGAGCCCCTTCGGCACCGATAACGAGCAGGCCGTAATCAATCATAGAATCAAGAGAGATTCCTATCAATGAGGAGTGAGCCGTATCCGAATAATAATCATAATTCGAACCGGTCAGAGCTTCCCGCATGAACTCTCCGGTAAGCGTTTCTTCCACTATCGCTGTACTGCTTTTGGAAGAGCGGTTGACAGCCAATATACGATCCGGATCTAGCAGGGCGGCTTTGGCCCGAAAAGGCGATACTCCAGTAGTATCGGAGAGGTTATCGTCGGCGTCCACCGCCACAACCAGATAAGAATGATAATCCGATCCCAGGGAGACATCATCGTCGATGAAAAATGTATCATTAATGGCTTCCGGCAGAAGTACGCCGTCGCGGATAAGACTGTAGTGGTCGAAATCAAGTTCGGTGTTTTCTCCAATCCAGCGCAAATCGATGGCCTGATACAGTGGGAGAGCCATTAGTCCTGTCGGAGCGGCCGGTTTGGACCAGGGTGTACCGTATTCGATCGTAAATCTAACCGAGGTACGACCGACGGAATCATAGGCCAGGATGTAGAATGCGTATTGCTGTCCCTCGGTAAGACCGTCGATGATCTGCGAACGGGCGCCGGCGTTGGTTGAGACAGAATTCAAAGCCGTCGGTGGCTCAGTATCGTGATAGATTTCGAAATTGTCGATATTTACCGAATCGGGGAATGACCAGGATATTTCAAGCGATTGACCATCACCGACATCAAAGATCGAGTTGATTTCCACCGGACCGGGAGCCATTTCCCGAGCCAGTCCTTTGATACAGAAATTGGCTGTAGCATCATAATTTTGCATATCAAGCCAGGTCGAACCATCCCAATAGTAACTCTGGCCGGGCTTGGCCGTTGACCTGACTGTGGTCCGGTAACTGGCGCCCAGAAGTACTGGGATTTCCGAGGTGCGATCATACGGTTGAGCGCCTCCCTTTAGAAAGTAATAGTCCGCATCGGAAGTGATATCGTAATAGATGTGTAAACTGTCATAATACATGTTGGGATCGAGCGTCACATTATTGAATAGTACTCTTATGCTGTCTCGATAAGCGGCCTGTTGGAATTCCCATTCCATTGATGCTTGATTGTATTTGTAAACCCCAAATTTGGCCAATTCCACATAAATGTAGAAGTCATTGCCGGCATTCAAACCAAGCGGTGTATCCAGGTCGATAGTATGAAAGCCGCGATGATCAATTGTGCCGGAAGTCGAGGCCAACTCATCAAGAAGCTGACCGCCTTCAAAACGATCATAGATTGTTGCGATATAACCGAGATTGTCATAGGGGGTGTAGAAACTGACCGCGTCCAGCCACTGATCGCGCGGAGCCGTGAAGGCATTGAATGCCTCGGCGCAAGCGATCTTGGTATCTCGCCAACCATGATAATCGTGGTAGTAGATGAAATTATAAGTTAGTGGTTCGACTTGCTGAAAAGAAACAGCGCCCATTTCGGGATGGCGGGCACAATGTTTGTCATAGTAGGAAATCCAGAAATAGCCGTCTTCACCCCAACTATTGCCCCAGCTGTTTTTGCATAGCCAGGCTCCGGGCAATGGAGCCTGTGTGACTTTGTTGTCGTCCCAACCGACGATGGCGATGGCATGATTGGGGTCAAGTGTGCTGGATGGTGGCTGATAATGCGTTGTACCATAGAGAAATGAACCACTATACATCATACATGTACCCAGAGCGCCATTGGTAACAATATAAGATTTGATCAAATCTATATTTTCCAGGCTGTCACCCAGAGTAAACCAAAAAATATTGCGCGGATAATAATAATGCCAGCTGGGATCGTATCGGTCCGGAGGAGTGGAGTAAGATTGGCCGTCAATTTCGCGCACGGCTCCTTCGCCCCGAGACAAGTAGGCGGCTGTTACCAGATAGTCACCGCCCTGATGGACTACCAGGCCCTCGCCGTCGGGCGGGATGATATCGTCATTGTTATGCTGATTGAATCCATTCCACCAGTCGAGATGATATTCGGCCAGATTCGGTTCGCCCGATTCACCGGCGGCAATCCAGTTGCCGGTCAGGAGAAGATTACTTTCCATGGCCGACATGGCACCGTGGGTCCAGCAGGTTCCGCCGGATTGATTCTTGACCGCGGAGACGTAGTCGACTCCATTAACATCACGTAAATCATAGCTCGCCGGATATTGGGCCGAAGATTGCCCGAAGGTGAAGAAAGCCATAAATCCGACCCATAATAATGTTGTCCGTATCATCATTTCTCCTGACTTGGCTCTTTAAATCGATATTTCCTATTTTAGCAATATCATCCTGCGTGTCAGCGATGTTGTTTCAGTTTGTAGTCGATAGAAATATATCCCGGTGGCAATGGATTGGCCATCGCCATTAAGCCCATCCCAATCGATGCTGTTTATTCCCGGGGAGGCCGGGCCATCCAATAGAGTGATAACTTTCTGGCCGAGAATATTGAAAATTTCCAGTGTGACTTTGGTCGGCGTTGATTGCGGGTTATAAAACTCAATCGTTGTATTGGGATTGAACGGGTTGGGGTAATTTTGAGCCAAAGCGAATGTCGCCGGAAGTTGATTGCCATCAGCGAATTCCTCAACCGCAGTGGCGATGCCCATATCGGAAACCGCCTGCCGCAAGGCGGCTACAGCTCCGTCCCTCTCCATGAACGATAGTGGCAGTTCGAAAAAGACATATTCGAATTCCCCGCCGGTATATCGCCAGGCTATCGGTTTGCCCTCGGTCAGAGCCGAATCATTGTGTGAATCATAGGTGTATATTATTTCCACCGGAGCGCCGGCCAGAACGGGAAATGATGGGAAGGGGATTCCAGTCGGAACGTCAAATGGCTGGCTGTGATTCAATGTTGCCAGCGAATCCCAAACCAGATTGGGATAATCGATAATCTGGCTGTGAGCGCCGTACAGATCGGAGGTCAACCCGGAAGCATCAATAAGCGTCCACGGTCTGATACGGAAACCGATATTGAAATATTCGGTAAAGCCGAAATCGTAGGAACCGGGCGTGAAGTAAACAGTATCTACTTTCGGTATCGTGGTTAGTTCGCCCCAGCGCCCGAAGATTATGACTTTACCGCCCAGAGAGAGGTAATAGGCGACCGTATCCATTATGCCGCCGAACATGGGATCCCCGGCGATATCGTTCTGCCTGCCCCCTTCGGCGCCAATAATCATCAGGCTGTAGTCAACCATATCAAAAAGACGAACCCCCTCGGTGGCGGAGTGGGCTGTGTCCGAGTAATAGTCAAAATTCAGACCGGTCAGAGCGTCGCGCATAAATTCTCCGGTGACCGTTTCCTCGACTTGGGCGGTGCTGTTTTTCCCGGAACGATTGAGAGCCAGGATGCGTCCGGCTTGCAGAGTAGCCGCCTTGGAAGAAATTGCCCCAACCCCGGTTGTGTCGGACATGAGACCGCCGGTATCGATGGACCGCACATAGTAATTATGCAAATCGCTTCCCAGAGAAGGATCATTATCAATGTAGGTGGAATCGAGAATATAGGCTGCCAGATCAATACCGTCGCGAACGAGTGTAAAATGTTCGAAATCAAGTTCGGTATTTTCTTTCGGCCACCACAGTTTGACGCCGTTTTGAATGGGGACTGCCGCGAGATACGAGGGTTGGGCTGGATATAGATTGGGTGTTCCGGTTTTCTGCTCGAAAGAGATGGAACTTCTTCCCTCGCTGTCAAAAGCGATTAAGTAAAAACTGTAGAGCTGTCCTGTTGTCAGGTTGTCCACGATATAATTGGCGCTGTCTTTTGAAACCAGAACCGAATCCGGCTGTGTGGCCGGTATGGTAGTCCAGTAAAGATAATAGTAGTCGATTTGCATGGGATCGAGAGCGGACCAAGTGACTTTCAAAGACTGCCCGTCGCCGCCGTCGAGTACCGAATCAATGCGGACAATCGGAAGAGACAGGTTGACGGCAAAGGCGGTGGCCAGCGAGGCTTTGATCATCCGCGTCATATAATCAAAATTGAAATAGGCCGTGCTGTCACTGGATGAATGATAATGAGTGGAGCGGATATACTCATGTACAAAAGTCGCCGGATAGCCGTGTTGAATAAATGGGGCATGGTCAGAACTGCCCGAAGCCCCGGCCAGGATTCCGGTTATACCGACATATTGCTGGGCCAGCTGTCCCCACAGCTGTGAGTAGGCTATTTCGGGGCCATAGAATAGATTGGCTATACTGTCGTTTGCTTGATGAGCGATCATATCCATGTTAAGCATATATTGAATGTCATCGCTGCGGGCGGCCGCTTCGGAGGCATAATGACTGGCTCCATACAATCCGATTTCCTCGGAGTCGAAAGCGATGAAGATAATCGTCATTTCGGTTTCGATATTTTTCAGGACGCGGGCGATTTCGATAACTCCAGTAGTACCGGAACCATTATCATCAGCGCCGGGAGAATTGAGCACGGCATCAAAATGACCGCCAATAATAATCTGCCGATTGGGGTAGCGAGTTCCGATTTTGGTGACTACGACATTGTAACCGTCACCCGATGTGGGAATTTGAAAAGTATCGATGAATATCGAATCATATCCTAAAGATGCGAATCTGGCGGCAATCCAGTCTCGAGCGGCGTCGCACGAATCGGTGCCCGTTACCCGCC
>JAAEQF010000394.1 GCA_024231695.1 FCB group bacterium | reverse complement strand
TGTCCTGTTTTAAAGAATAAAATCTTTATTATACTTCAGGATAATGCGATTTTACCGATACTAAAATTGACAATGCATGGAATGCAACCGACACCCAAAAGGGCTAAAACACAACGAAAAAAACATTGAGTTTAGTATTGACAAAACAAGCCACAATTGGTTACAATGCTTTAATACATAGAATACGAGGGTGACATTCTGCTGTCCCTGGGTAGTTTCCTAGCCCCCTCTACCCAACCAGAGTGCACCCTCTTTTTATTTGCCTTCCCCCAAGAAACCAACAAGTTAGCCGCTCAATTTAATCTACAAATTGAGGTAATATTCCTGCCTTGCATATATCTATTAATTTTTGATATGTATACTTTTATACACCACATGATTACAATCACTTGACCCGGATCAACCTTTGATACAACCCAGCGGATGAAAGCGAGCGATCAATCGACTGAGTCCCAAATTATCCACCGCCTGCGAAACTTCATCGATATCCTTATAGGCCATCCCGGCCTCCTCGGCCAATCCCCTCAAATGGCCGGTCTTGACCGTAATCCCTCGGGAGGCCATATCGTCGCGTAAAACATCCCCACGAATTTTCTTTTTGGCTTTAGTCCGCGACATTACTCGCCCTGCCCCATGCAGAGTCGAACCGAAATATTCTTTTTCCGCCCGGGCCGTTCCGGCAAAGAGCGCCGAACCGGTCTCCATCGATCCGCCCACGATGACCGGTTGACCAACCGACCGATAAGCCTCCGGGATTTCGAAATTATCAGGGCCGAACGACCGCGTCGCTCCTTTACGATGGACCAGCAAACGCCTGGTTTTCCCGTCGATTTCGTATTCCTCGAATCGAGCGATATTATGAGCCACGTCATAGATCGTATTCAAGCCCAGTTGTTGCCAGCCACGACCGAACACTTTTTCAAAGGCCTGGCGGATCAAAGCGGTTATCACCTGGCGATTGACAAAGGCGCTGTTAGCCGCGCAGGCCATCGCACCGTAATATGCCTCGCCGTCAGGCGATCCGATCGGCGCCGCCGCCAGTTCCCGGTCTTTTATGCCAAATCCATACTTTGAGGTATTCTGATTGAACAGTTTAAGGTAGTCGGTGGCGATCTGATGACCAAGCCCCCGCGACCCGCAGTGGACGGCTATTATGATCTGCCCCGGCTCCTCGATCCCAAAGGCTCTGCCCCGCTCGGCATCGAACAGCTCCTTTTCCCGTAAAACTTCAATTTCCAGATAATGATTGCCCGAACCGAGGGTTCCGATCTGACTCAAACCTCGGCTGACCGCCTTTTCCGACACCGCCGCCGGATCAGCTCCCTCCACCCGGCCGCCAGATTCGGTACATTCCAAATCATCGTTATCGGCCAAACCTTTTTCCCGGCACCAGCGCGAACCATCGGTCATAATCCGGCGCAATTCGCTTTGATTAACGCGGATCGATCCTTTGGAACCCACACCCGAGGGCACGGTGGCAAAGAGCAGATCGAGCAGTTTGCTTAATCGTGGTTTAATATCCTCAATAGTCAGATCGGTCCGAATCAGGCGCATACCGCAATTGATATCGAAACCGATTCCGCCCGGAGAGATAACGCCCTCGGTGGCATCGAAAGCAGCCACGCCGCCGATCGGAAAACCATAACCGCGATGAGCATCCGGCATACAAAGGGCATACTTTTGAATCCCCGGTAGAGTAGCCACATTAGTGATCTGGTCGATAACACCCTCATCAATGCCGTCGATAAGTTTGTCAGACGACAATATCCTGGCCGGTACGCGCATACCGGTCTTGGCCGTGGTGGGGATTTCCCAGATGCCCTCGCCTATTTTATCCATTTTCATCATAAGTCAAATACCGGATGACAGCGATAGAGGCCGTCATGTTCTTCGATTTTAAGTTTATAATATGTCACCGCCTTGATATCATGTTCGGCGGTTTCGGTTTCACCACTAAAAATACGGAAGGCGACCTTTCCGGAAAGTGTAAATCGGTCGTTTTGTTCGACGCTGATATTATAAGATACGGGAATGAGGTTTTTGGCGTCGAACAGATAAATAAGTTCCGAGAGCCAGTCCACCAGAAGTTGTTCGCGTGAATCGGCAGTCAGGTTAATATTGACGGTTTCGGCAGGCGTTTGAGAAGGCGTTACGCCCAGGATGATAGTCATCATCCCTTCGGCCCCGGCCAGAAAAAGTTCGGTCAGGCTGTCGCCTTCAAGGGTCAGACCGATATCGGCGATGGTGAAACGATCACTGATTTCAAAATTATGCATAAAAAAACCGCCTGCCGGAAAAGCAGGCGGCAGGTCTCCGTTGGTTATTTACTCCGCTTTTTCTATGCACTCAACCGGGCAAACCAGCACACAACTGGGGCCATCGTCCTGATCTTCGCACTCATTACAGGTTTTGGGATCGATGATATAGATATCACCTTCCTCGATTGATTCGGTCGGGCATTCAGGAATGCATAGTCCACAGGCTGTACATTCGTCAGTAATTGTCATGGCCATTGTTCTATCTCCTTAAAAAACCTACTATCTCGATGTCTTTTCCGGCGACAAATATAACAAATTACAAAAAGTTGACAAGCTGTTTTTTGTACATTTTTGACAGGTATATAGAGATCGAATAGCTCACACACTCGTGTGCTTTCTGCTCAATCGCATTCGCTATCTCGCCTTTCTGGCAGCAATAGGTTAGAGGAAGGCAATTAAAAACGGCTTTCGGCCGTGGGTTTGTTTCAAAAAGCCAAATATCCCAAATCTCATGTAAGTGAATGCTGTGTAGTTGGTAAGACCATGGGTTCGGTTTGGGTTCGCTCACTTTTTGTGGCGGAGCCACTTTTTGGCTGTCGCCATAATGCCCAAACTCCAGTGTGAGGCCGAAGGCCGCCAAGAACGGGCTCCGCCCGTGGGTTTGGTTGCTCATTTTTAGGGGTGGCGAAACCACTTTTTGACTGTCGTGTGGACGATCCAATCACCGAATAGATAAGGCGGCATGCGGTTTAGGGCAATATGAGA
>JAAEQF010000393.1 GCA_024231695.1 FCB group bacterium | reverse complement strand
CGGCTACAGTTGCACAAAACTTACGTTAAATCAACTTTGCGAAAAGGCCGCGAATACAAATGTCACTCTGTTCCCATAGGCGGAGAAATTTACACCTTAAATTTGCGCAAATGGAGCACATTTCTATTCGTTCCTGCAAACAGCGGCGATTTCTATTCGCCCCAATCGTGCTTTTTCAAGCAAATAAGCATACTTTTCGCATGAGGATGCGACTCTAGCAAATCGATTCGTTTGAGTTGCGTTCCTTCAAAAGTGAGCATTCCGGGTATTGCCAATAGGTCTCGCACCATACGTTTCGGGCCAAACCCCGCAAATTTAGCGTCGGACAAGACTGTGTGATGAAAATCGGCCAATAAATTGTGCGCCAAATCAGTCAACAGAATGAGGGCTTTTTGGGCTGGAAAGCGCCGTTTGCGCCGAGCCGCAAGATGAAGGCCACTCTTATCATTCCGAAATTGTTCCACTTCTGCACCGCCTCGATCATCATACTTTGCCATCAATGTCCCTTTGGAGGGCATTTTTAAGGTTGAGACATAATAACTATGGCAAAATCCGTCTTTTTTCGGTCGTTTTTTGACGATCACTTGTACGGGACGGCCAAAATCGATGGTGGAATCTACCTGTCCCAGCCAAGCGTCCCGGTAAGTATCCCAACGGGTCACTTGTCGGGATAGAGCTTCAGCGCGGCGATTGGACGCACCTTTGACCATCACCTGATACCCCCGCGACAATAACCAGCGAATATGGTCATCGCTGCCACCACCACCATCAATTCGCCAAACCACCCGTTGTCGCCGCTTCAGGTCTAACTCTAAAGCATTTTCCGCTCCCAACACCGCCGGGCGCAAACAGTTCGACGTGTGTTGGTTGCCAGCAAACACATCCGACCAGATAGTTTCCCGATATTTGACTGTACTCACCCGTGCCAGTTGCCTCCCCGTTATGTTTTTTTGCCACTGAAATATCCTTTGGTGCTGCCTTCGGCTTGTTTTCCACTCGGCAACCCCGATAGATCGTAGTCCAGCAGGAGATAAGCTCGCTAATCATGCTCCATCGTTTGACCATGCTGTTGCCAAATGACGGTTTCGGCGGCACGCAATTGCTCAATGTTCATTTGAGTTAGCCCATCCAGCGTTCGAGACAGCATCGACTGGTCAGTAAAGCGTTCCAGTTGCCACACTCGAGCCAGGGCGTGTTCTGATTTCAACCGACAGTTGACTTCAGAAATATATTCGCAACCAGCCAAAATGCTCAAAAATATCTGTTGCAGTTTGCTTGTGGGTGAGTAGCGCACCGTTTTCATAGCCACATCCACCATTTCGAGTGGTTTGAGGACCTGCTTCGATTGATAATGTGCTGACAATAGCGCCAACGGCGCATAATGCGTATTGATAGTTGCTTTGATCGTTCCCGGAAGTAGCCCGATTTCGATGACCATGACTGTGCTCCTATGACGACTAACTCTAATAAAGTTTTGTCATGATACCCGATCCTGCTGTATTATGGGGTCTAAATCCGATTAGAAACCCGCTTCATTTGCACGAAAGAATAGAATCCTGCCCGGTTTGCGCAAAAATATGGTCTGTATAATAGGAATTCTCCCGGATGGATCACTTCATGGGTAGCTATGCACGATAGCGTG
>JAAEQF010000392.1 GCA_024231695.1 FCB group bacterium | reverse complement strand
CTAACAACTCATTGCCAGATACGCCGAATGAGCCACCGTCTATCGTAAAATAGTCGTCCATTGTGATACGACCGCTGCCGTCACTCTCCAGTAGCGTGTTATGGTTTGCGGCCCCATCGTCGCTGCTGGTTATGGCGTGCGTGTGAACGCCTGCGCCGGTGGTGCTGTTGACCGTGCTGGCCGATAACGTGCCGGGACTGGTTGAAACTGTCCCGCCGCTTGTGCCGAGTGTGTAGGTTTGCGCCGCCGTGCCCATCAAATACCAGCCGGTTGGAACGTAGCGCGTTCCATCTGCGCGCAGCAACTCGCCAGCCGTTACGCCGTCGGTGTGGATGATTCCGTGGGATGCGGTGGCGAAATTCAGATCGGCGCTCGTGATGTCTATCTGGTCGGGGCTGGGCGTGCTATCGAATACGAAGCGGCCCGCGGCCGCCCCCAGGCCGATCCACGTATCATCCGCCATTGTTATATAACTGCCAGATAATATGTTGAATGAGTCCTCAGTGAATGAGAAATCAAGCACCCCGTTAATGCGGATCGCGAATGTACCACTCAACCCGTTTAATACCAGGTCCACAATATCATCGCCGCTTGCGTATAGGTACGTATCACCGTCCGGGTCAAGAATTAGCTTACGCCCGTCTAGGTCAAAATCTGCCCCGGTCACGGTGATGGTCCCGGCGGCGTTAAACGTCAGTAACTCATTCCCGCTTATGCCTACCGTGCCGCCGTCGATTGTGAAATAGTCGTCAAGCGTCAGCGCTCCGGCTGCGCTTGATGATAGGATGGTGCTGTGGTTTGTTGCACCGTCGGCGGTGTTGGTTATCGGGTGCAGGTGTGCGGCTATGGTTACATCGCTACCCGTCGCCGCCGTCAGTGTACCCGCGCCCAGTGCGAAAGTGCCCGCCACATCTGATAGGGTGTAGGTGCGTCCGGCGGTGAGCGTGGCATCCAGCGTCGCCACGTCCCCGGCGATGCTGTCAATAATCATACTATCGCCCAACATTGTGCCGCCCGTCCATTTGGCGAGGTATGTTGCTGTACCCGCGCCAGTCAATGAACCCGCGCCCGTCGCCGCTGGGCTTGCGGGTTCACTCCATACTTTGTCACGTACCACCCGGTCAAGGTTTAGTCGATAACGTTCATCCATTAACGGTTCCCCGCGATTTGCTGTTGTAATGTAATGATGCTTCCAGAGTCATCTATCAGCGACAAAAGCAGTTCGCCGCTATCCCTGAAATATTCCACTTGCTCGACATAGGTCGCTTGTGATTGCGTGTTGGCGAGCGGGTTGAGTACTGAGCCTAAATCTGTAGCGACCAAAAAACCCGGCTTTATCATTTGTGGTATAACCGGCTGCCCGCCTAGATTTTTAAGCACGCCGTTGTCCAAATAGTACGCGGCGGTCGTTGGCGCTTGTTCGTAGTGTAACACCCTATTTTCATATACCCCGCAATTGTACAGATTGCCGCTGGCGTCACCTTGACTTACTACGCGCTCCAATAGGTCTCCGATGCGTTGCGGAATGTCATATGCCGCGCACGTCACATCCAGCGTGTTGGTGTCTATGCGGCCCGCCGTCAGGAATTCGGTGTCACCTGTCAGGCTTGTTATGAGTTCGCTTGCCGTGCCGGTTTCGCTATGCGTCCAGTAACGCCAAAACGACGTAAACCACAAACCCGCGCAGGTTACAACGAGCGTATTTTCTGCGTCGCCCTGATTGACCATCCGCGCGCGCGGGTAGGCGAACTCGGCAAGGTGTCTATCTCTGAGTGCCTCAGCCGCCGTCGAATCCGCGCCGGATTGCGTGACAAAGTATTGTGATTCCCCGTACTCGGCTTGACTGTTGGCGTCTTCAGCTAGTCCGGCGCTTATGCGCTGATTCTCTGCGTCAACCTCGATTATCTGATAGTTCGCCGCCGTTAGCCCGGCAGGGTCGACCCCCGTCCACCCCTGGCTTGTAAGCCCACGGTTTGTGTAAACCGCTACCGTATCATTGGCCGGTGCTGAGGTTATATGCCCGATATAGGCGGTCGTCACAGTGTCATTGGTGTTATTAATTTGTATCCGATAGGGAGCCGGATCAGTACCTGCCCACGGTGTAAAATCTTGCCCGGTGTCCTGGAACCTGTCTTGTGCTACCAAATAGGCCATTGCGCCCACGTTGGCATCCACAACCGCCGAATCTGTATAGTAAACGTCAACCGCATTATGAAACTTGTCAGGCTCCATGCTTATGATATGCTCTACACCGTCTTGAATGAGCGATAACTTGTAGACAATACCCTCCCAGGTTGTGACTCCGGCGGTCTCCTCGCGTACCACGCGCCCAATCCAATTATAGAAATAATCACGCATCAATACAGAGCTTATGCCGTTCACATTGAAACCGGCGCTATAATAGCCACCGACCGCGCGGGTTGATCGTTGCCATCCTTGCGCGATAGTGTCCAGGTCTACGGTGTAAATTCTAGCGTCGCCGTTTAATGGCCTTTGGCGTAGCGTTAACATTAACTAGCACCTCGCAAAGATTTCCATTGCTCGTATGAATTGGAGCGCGTGCCAGTGCCACCAAAGCGTATCGAGTCCGTGATGTCTTGCTCAGCCGCCCGCGCAAACACACCAAACATATTCGATTGACCAATAGGTAAGGCGAAGTCGACCGGCTCAATATCCGGATATGATACAATATCAGTTATAGCGCTGTTGTATGTCACCGCCTGTTGAATTCCAGCCCTATTTGTGGCGATCACAAACTCCTCTTCGTAATCCATATTAGCGTTATCCACAATTAGATAGCCTTCGTCAATAGGTAACGGCATCAGGCAATCAAGATCGATTGTTTCGTCGCTGGCGCCTACTTGCTTAATCCATACCTGTATATGATAACTGCCATATACCGATGTCGCCGCCGGAATAACCGGGTCCGGCATTTGCTCATTCAAAAATGTTGTGTGCGAAATACCGCAGTTGATAACATCCCAGCTGGTATTTGTGACTTCCTGAATTGGCCCCATAATGTGATCGTCATCTGCTAGCCCTTCATATCCCCAGCGTAAGCGCACTTGAAATGTACCGCCGGATACTTTTGCACGCAGTAGCCACAAAAACCACCCAAGATTTGCATTGTAACTGGCTACGGCGACGACATCGCTCAGCGTTATGGTTAAAACCTCTTCCCAGGTATCAGCACCTGACGGAGTACCCCGCACCCTGTTCCCATCGCTCGCGGTCGCGTCTGCGTGGTCTCCGCCACGCGCGGTGTTGGTGCCGTCTTCTAGTTCCCAGGTTTGGGCAAAAAGGCTCAGGTCTCCATGCTGTTCTGTTGATCGTAATCCTATCCATAGTCTATCGAGTGTCTCACCTACTGTTCTATTCTCAACTACAAAGCCGTTAACGCGCGCGGGTAATGTGCCCTCAACCGGAGACGCGCCGCCGCCTGTGTGGTCGTAACGAATAACGATTCCTGTATCGGTTGATCCAGCCGCCATATAATGAACGTTACCTTGCCATCCGCCAGTTCTCTTTATGGTGACGTTTATTGGTATCGTGTTTGATTCTGATGCTACACCATCAAACCAACTCGCACCATAACTGTATTCCATACTCAGGACCACGGCTCCGTGGCCGCCGGTTTCATTGTCCATCTTGGTTATAAATAATACAGGGTCTTTTTCAATGCCCGACATATATTGCCGCGCGCGGTTTGAAAACAGCTCCAAGTCTTGCAGCACCGCTGCCAAGCTATCAGTATCACTTTCCGTTACCTCCAGGCGTAGCACCTCTACAACAGGTTCACCGCTAACCGTTACGCCCGGAAGCCATCCATTCTTAGCAAGCTGAAGCCCAGATGAGCCGTCTTGAAAACTCAATGAGTCAATATCATGCGTTAATGCACAAGTAATAGCCATTATATCCTCAGTCCTTGTAGCTGGTCTCTGCGCAGGTTGCTTTGCAATTGTGCAAGTCCCGCGTTTGTGTTAATGGTTATACCACCCCAGTTGTTAGTTAGTGAAGCGGTACGGCTGTGGTTGACAACCCGCGCGCCGCGCGCCCCGACTAGCATCTCCGGCCCGCGTTCCCCGACCATAACTGGGGAATTAGTTCCCACCATACCGCCCGAGGCATAGCCGGCAGCCGGGTCCGGAGGCAGTACCACATCATCACTGGGGCCGCCTGTGCCAACGTCCACATCCCCGCCACTAACGTTCACTTTTACGTTAATCACCTTATCGTCTGGTAGTGCATTGATGGTATCGCCCAACGTGGTAAGGTCTCCGGTATAGAGCACAACGGAGTCGGCGGTATCATCTAGCGCGTCACCATAGGCGGCGGTTTTTTGTTCTGCCAATTTCGCCGCCGTCGATCCACTGTCCAACGCAGTCTTGGCAAGTTCTGCTTCTACCACATACGCCTTCTGGGATGTTTCGCCAGCTATAAAACTAGCTGTTAGCAAATCCATCTGCGCTTGTGTTTCGGCTTCGGCGGCGGTCAGTAGTCCAAATTGCACTAATAACGCCTCTTTTGCAGCAATATAATCCTCAGTTGAAAGTGTCTCATCTTCTACCGCTTGCCCAAGTGCTTTGATTTGTTCTTGGGCAAATTGTGCCTTGCTCATTTCGCCAATTGAGGAGGCAGTGTCAAGAAACGCATCACGCGCGGTCAAGGCTTTTTCGGCGGCCTCTGCTATGGCGTCACGTTGCGCGCGTTGCGCGGCGGCGTTGATATTGGCGGCTTCCTCAGATGCACGGATTGCGGCGGAGTAGGTGTCAAAGGCAGCGGCGCTGTCCTGGTTGCCCGTAATTATCGTTGCGCTGTTTTGTGCGTATGTCTCGAAGGCTGCGGCGCTGTCCTGCGTGGCAATCGTCAATTGAGCAATGGCGATGCGTTCGGTTTCCGCGTGTACGCCGCCATCGCTAAATGTGCGGTTCATTGCCTCAGCCGCGATAGCTTCTTCTTCCATTGTATCTATAAGGGTGTTGATAGTGTCGTTGGTGTCCAACAAGCCCTCAATAATGAAAGCGGTTACACCCTCAAGTATACCGTACTCCTCGATTACGCCCGCCGTTTTGGTGGTTAGTTCTGTGGCGTTCCCCGCCAGCGTGCCGAAGGCTTTGGCGGTGAATTCTACAATTGGCATAACCTGCGTTCCAAGCTCGACTTTCAAATCTGCCCATTGTGCTTCCGCACGTTCAACGGCAAGCAGTTGGTCGTCGACAGAATCCCCGAGTTTCTCCATTGCCTTCTGTCCTTCTTCCTGAACTGCAATGTTAAACTTTTGCTCACGGGTAAGGTTTTTGTTTTCTTCTCCAAGCTCATTCATCCGCGTTCTTACGTTGCTGGCGCTTATGCCAAAAGTGTCTAATCTTGGAATTGACTGATTCGCGATCATAAGAGAAAATTCTTCTATGCTGCTGGTTACATCGCGCCCCATCGCCGTGCCCAACTTGGTCGCCATTTCGGTGAAGTCGCCCAACTCTGTGGCGTTATTGACCAGCCCCATCTGCATCAATTTATTGGCGGCGTTCATCGCGTCCACTTCTGAGATTGCGCCGCGCGTGGCGGTCTTCATTGCGGCAAGGTTGGCGGCGGCGGCATCCGCTCCGCCTGAGATATTCTGAAAGGCGTTCTTTGTGCGGGCGGCTTGCGCGCCTAACTTCCCCAGGTCAAAGGCGACTTTCGCCGCGCCAATGGTCAGTAGTGCGGCGGCGGCTTTTTTGATGCTTTTCTCAAGCCCCTCGAAGTTGCGCCCGGCGCTCGCCGTTCCCTTTTTGGTATCGTCTTCGGCTACAATTTTAGCTATAAGTTTAGCGGTGATTGCCATTATTCTTTCATCCCTGCGATCTGATTCTCCCAGCGACTTATCTGGGCGAGTTCTTCTACGTCCGTTTTAGGCAATTGCGCCACATTCCAAGCGTGAAATGTGGCGCAACCGTTTAATCTATTCAGGTATCTTGCAAGGCGTATTCTATGCATAATACTCCCCGGCGGCGGCGTATCGTCGCCACCTTTCGCGCGGCGTTGTAACCAAGCTATGTGGTGTTTGGTTTTTTTTTGCGCCCGTCACGGTAAGATAGAACTAGTTCTATTGCCTCATTCGTGCACCAAACATAGAGCGGCTGGGAGACGGCGTATAAGGATTTTACCTCTGTAGTCTCGCAACCCCACAAACGCGCGCGGACGTCGGCGGCGAAGTCTAGCATTTCGGCGGTGCGCTCTTCAATGCGTTTCATGTACTCATCGCTCGCGGCTTCCTGCTCTGCGTCTGGCAATGCCGCAATCCGTGCAGTTTCGGCGTCAATCCACGCGGCGTTATCGGCGCCCATTTCGCGCTGGCGCTGCCAATCGCCCCACCATTGAGAATCGAGGTTGAGCCATACATCCAGGAACTGCCCGTCAAGGCGTTCATTGAACAAGCGCAATTCTAGCCGCTTGGTGAGTTTGAAATTCTCGGTTTTGATAAAGTCTAGGTTAGACACTGGTCAACTCGTTAACGCAGATGATGCGGCATCCATAGGTCATCGTGGCGTTGTCAACCATAGTTAATGTCCCCGTCATTATGTCGTCACCGTCGTCATTCTCAAGCAGGCCCCACTCGGTCCACACCCCGCTGAAATTGATTATCAGCGTTTTGTAGGTGTAGTTGTCGCCCGCTACTGCGACCGCTGGACCCTCGACTTTTATCTGCACCGCGCGCGGCGTCTTGGCTCGCCAGTCTACACGCTCCGTGGTTACGTTGGCATCATACTCGAAAGTAACACCCAACGTCGCCAGCGGCCCCACGTTTTTGATTGCGGTATAGTATAGGCCGCCGTCGCCCACCTTCACCCCACGATAGCCGGTATCGGTTACGTCCAGATTGAAACTGTGAAACGTGCCCGATAGTTGGGTTGTGCCGAAAGCGCTCGATACATCGTTAATGTATAGTTTGGCGTTACCCATCAAGGCGATGTCATTTGACGCGGCAGTCAGTGCGGCGAATGAGTCCGCTTCTACGTTCCGCAGAAACACCTCCCCACCTATCATCAAGGCGGCGGCGTTCTCACCGGCCAGCGTGAAAGAGGAGCCTATACCATAATTACCACGCTCGGCGGCGTTGTTGTCGCCCCCGTAAAACGTGGCACTTTTGGGGACGTTGGTCGCCGCCCCAATGGTATACTGCCAAATATAAGCAGTTGCCCCCGCGCCAGTGTCAACCGTTGCGGCTTCTGCGTCAATGCCCCATTGAAAGAAATGGTTACCCAAATCAAAACCAAACGGGTGAGAGGGGAGGGTGAGCGTGCCTAGTTCCTGCGGGATGTACATCACTGTATCGGGCGTTACCAATGACCCATCACCCACCGGGACTATAACAACTTCCCGCGTATCCTGAATCATGTTAACTTCAGTTGCGTCGGCGGGCAGGAGGGTATCGCCAGCAATCGCCGTACCGGCTACTGCCTCAAAACCATATTGTAATTGTCGTCTGCGTGCTACACCATAAGCCATTTTTAGCTCCTTATACCTGAACTATTTTAATCTGTACAATGAAACGTAATCGCATAACCGGGCTATCGCCCCATACATCCGGCCCCAACGTGCGGTCAACGTCGAGGTTTTGTGCCCCAATGGTCTCAACCGTGCCGCCCCAGGTTAGGTCTGAGCATATCACGGTCGCCATTTTTTCTATGTAAGGCGAAAGCCGCGTATAGTCGCGCGCCAGGTTCTTGAACGGTATCATCAAATCTATATGCACGGTATGAAAATCGGTGCGCGCTCGCGCCGGTGCCCCAGGTCGCACAGAGCCGCTGGGAGTGTAGGCAATCACGGTCATGTCCGCGCCTATTTTATCGGGCGGCGCTTCTGTGGCTTTACGCACGCCTTCAAGTACCCGCATCTTCGCTTGAATCCACTCGATTGCCGCGTTTACCGTCCCCATAACTTTTGCACCTCGCGCGCCATTTCTGCCATATATTTGTTCATACGTCCGCCTAGCTCTGCGAAGGCGTCGCGCAGCATGCTATGTTTGCGCGTACCGCCGCGCCGGTAAATTGCACGCGCCACGTCCCACCCATCCTCGAATCCGTGCCGCTCAGCCCATCCCTGCAAGGCTGGTCCTGGCGGAAAATAGCGCCGCTTTTTTGAGTCGGGCGCGTCGCTCAGTAGTCCGGTGCCGTACTCGATGGGCCTGGCGTGCCCAGCGTTAGAGTATACCGCTGCCCAACCCGGCATAGGCGAGCGGTCAACTTGTAGCGTGAAGCTGGTCGCCAGCGTGTACAAATCTTTAGGCGTTTTGGAGCGCGTGGTATTGAGTGCCCAAGAGCCTGCCTTGCGCAGCATAGCCCGCATAGGCTCACGGAATAGCTCTGGCCCTGCTTTCTTGGCCAGCTCTTCCCAGCCGGTCAATTCAAGTCTTACGTCGGGCACGTGGTTTAGTTTCCTTTGGTGTTAGGAATTCGACGATTGACAAGGCCTCTTCGAGGGTAATTGTTAGCCGTTGCCCCGCGCCGTTGGTGTTCATAACCTGCGCGCGTGTGGCGTCGGCGTCATCTTTCCTGATTAGGTATGTTGATTTCCTAGCTAGTGGTTGCCATTTGTGCATTAAACTGTTCTCCTCCATTTCTGAATAAGCGCATAAGCACGGCTGTCGTGGCTCTTTGCCATCCGCACCTCACCGACTTCTGGGGAGCCTATCACCCCATTCGGACTGTCGGCGGCTTTGAATAGGAACGCGGCTTCCAGCGCGCAAGCATTCCATATAGCTTCCGGCGTATACTCAAAGCCCCAGGTGCCGTTAATCTCCACGCCTTTAGCAATAAGCGGAAACGAATAGTCACCGTTGGGAGTGCTCTCAATACGGTTGTATGAATACTCAGCATAAGTGTCGGCGGCGCTGAATGGCAATAGGTCGTAATCAGTAGCCGCCCAGGTCTGATCATAGGTGCGGTCGCCGTTGCTGTCTGTTTTGAGTGTGGTAACGCTTACCAAATCGGGAATGAATAGCATGTCTGAATATGCGGGAGTAAAATAACGTGTTTCCATAATTGAATAAAAGACGCGGCCGGCCTCTGCATCAATCCAGCGCGACGCGGCTTCAATGCATTGTTCTAATGTGGCATCATCGACTGGATCGGCAGCTTGCACAATCGTCACTACGGCCCCGGCGGCCTCGTTCACAAGTGCCTCAGTAGTTACGATTTCGGCAGCTTCTGCGCCTGTGGTAACGTTGTAATAACCGTCATTATTCGTACTACCTGCTATCTGTATGATGTCGGCGTCAAGGAATTGTTTTAGTCCGTAATCTGTATCTGTAATCTTTGACGTGGCATTGACGAAAGCGATTGTATCAGATGAGTATGTCCGCATGTCTAGCAATCGTTGCTTGAGTTGTGCGAGTGTGCAGTAACCATTATCGATTGCCATGTTTATACGTCCGGGTCGGTGTATTCGTGAATACCATAAAATATATGTGTCGGGTCTTCGCCGTCAGCGTCGATACCCATAATCCATTGTCGCATAAATAGGTAATATGTACCAGTCGCGAGACGTTTCATTATGATCGCGGTCGGGTCCGCTCTGGCGTTATTCTGCGGGCTTTCGATGATTTCTGTATAGTCGCCAGCCAATACCGCCGCCGCTTCGCCGTCTGATGCTGTACTCCAAGCGATTTGGTATCTGGTTGGCTTTAAGTCAACCTGCGCATCTACGTCTTCCCAAAAAATACGGTGAGCGTCAAAATGAGTTGCCCCGGATTTAACCGGCGTATCTCCTGGCTCCATTATCGTGGTCCAAGCCCCCCAATCATCGTCGGCGCACGCAATAGCAAACGGCACTTTTGACGCAATCCCGCCGTCCCCAAACCACCGTTCCACATTATGGAAATGATGCTCAGTCTCCCAAGCCTCTTTTGCGCCCTTGCGCGCCAATGCCACCACGCTCGATGTATCGGCGGCCAACGACCCGGCATCGGTTATATCCCCGACATTGGTATTGATTTCTGCGGATACTGAAACCCCGTTCACCCATTCTGCCATTTAATAAAACTCCCTTATGCTAGTCGTGAAGTGCTGAAAATTGATAACATCAAGATTAGTGCTTGACGTGACTATTAGTTGTATCTTGTCACCCTTAGCCAGCGATAGCACACACGTCCCAGATACGGCTTGCGGTTCATCGGCGGTCTTGAGATACGTTCCCATTATTGAGGCATCCACCAAAACACCGTTCTTTTTAAGGGCTATATGGACGGTGCGCCCGTTGTCATCAGCGCTCAATGTGGCGTGACAATCTATCTCGAAGTATTTTGTTTCAGCATAGGTGTATTCAATCGCTGGGTCGGCTACTGTCTGAAAACCGTTTGCCGGTGAGTTAGCGAACGTGCCCGCAATAGGGTAATAGGTGGCGGCGGTGGTAACGGTTGTAGTTTCTGAGCCGGTGAGATACGCAAACACACCCAGCTTGATGCCGTTCCCGTATTGACGCACACCGTTTACCCATTCTGCCATGTCACTCCAGAACTAACAAAACGCTTATGGTTTCGCTGTCGGTGTTGGTGTAAGTAACTTTCAGTTTGTCGGCAGGGTGTAACGGTGCATTAAGACTGCCATCCAAAACGGCATAGTCGGTGACCGTATCCATATCCTGTGAGATTAGCACGGTATCATAGTCCGAGCCTAAGTGTGAAATGAGGGTGAGAACTAGGTTCTCGCTTGTTCCCGACGCAACAACGGAATGAGCATATAGGGCCTTGAGCGTACGCTCAGCGCCTATCTCTGGCGTGGTGTAGTTTATCGCTGCGTTTACGCCTTGTACATTAAATCGGTATCTATCCATAAAACCCCCAAAGGGGGCGGGCTGCCCCGCCCCCAGGTTTGAGATTATGCTTGAATCTGGAACATTCGCATCCAATCAATAGTGATAGTGTTTGCATTCCCCTCGCCCGTTAGCATTGCGAAGGAGAATGTCAATAACTCATCATTGGGTAAGTTGGTAGTAGCAAGGGCGGCGGTAACTTGCACCCCGTCCACCCACGCCGAAAGCGCCGTACCACTCCAATAAAGCTCAAGGGTCATGTTGGTGGCGTCGGTCATTGTGCCTATGGCGATGCTAGTCGCTGCGCTGTCTTTCTCAATTTCCAGCGTCACCGCGCCGGTGCCGTCAACCGATTGAAAGTAGATGCCGTCGGTCATCCCGCCCAAAAGCGTGGTATCGGTGATGCACGCGCCGAAAAGAAAATCGGTTTGGTCAACGTCCCCCCCTTGCCAGCATATACCCATATAAAACGGGTAAGCGGCGGCGAAAGAAAACACCTCAAGTGGGGATTGCAGTTGCACGCCATCGTCTTCATTGGCGGCGCTGGTTGCTACCAACGCGCCACCCGCTGCGTTGGAGCCTGCTACCGCCGATGTACCCACCCCTATAGATACCGCTGTTTCGGTATAGCGGTTTGTTGGGTCAATAGGAAACACAACACCTTCCTCTGACCATTTGACCACGTTGGCCCCAAAAACATCATACCAGCGTTGGGTTTTTGCGCTGTCACGGAGTACCATAGCGTTTTTGATATAGGTAATTTCAGTAGTCATATCATCACGTCGCTATCGGGTCAAGGATTGCGGACAAATCCTCAGCCAATACGCCATAGTAGTTCTCTGCCAACACCATCGCCGTGGCGGTGAATCCGTTAGCTTGCGCGGCTCCACCTGCGGCGTAGTTGCCCGTTACGATGCCGGTTGCGGTTGCGTCAAAGTTAATGCAACTGTCATTCGTGGCGCTCTCATTGTAGATAACATTGTTCATAACCGTACAATGAGTAACCACGCCCGCGCCGCCGATACATATTGTCCCAAAGTCGCCGTACAAAATGTTATCACGAACGATATGCCCGTAGCCAGTTCCCGCGAAGTTCACAAAGTGGGTGTTGCTGGCATCCACGTCCATACAGTAGCAATCCTCGATTATGATACGGTCCGAACCGTTGGCGGGGGCATCTTGTACCCAAATCAAAGCATTCAGGCCGCCATTATCCCCGGTCATTCGACAGTTGCGCAATGTGAAACTGCAAGCGTTAACGTCAATCGCCGCGGCGATGTCGGCCACTCCTGCAATGAAATGGATATTTTCAACGGTGATATTAGCCGCGTCAATATCCACATCGGCGGTGTCTACGGTGTCAAGGGTTACGGTGGGTTGTAATGCCCCCGCGCCCAGGCCGATTACAGTTATACCGATTACATCCAAATCCAAGCCACCGGCGGCGCTCACGGTTTCGGCGTGCCCCGGCATGCAGTAGATTGTGTCACCTTGACTAGCGGTGCATTGTCCCACGGCATAGTCAAGCGTCAAAAAGGGCGCGTCTGGATTCCTGCCATACCCAACAGAATCCGCGCCGGTGGTAGTGCTACCACTATCCACGAAATAGATGTCCCCTGGATGTTCTCCCAGGTCATCAACAGTAAACACGCCGCCCGGTTGGTGGCGTGAAAATAAAGCTGTCCTACCCATCAGTAAACCTCCTGGATTTTAACCATTGTGAGTTTATAGGGGAGAGGTTGCCCCCTCCCCTTTCTGAAACTACGTCAAAACGGTGTACGGTAACGGCGCGTAATGCGGCGTCACGATGTAGGCAGTCACCCCGCCTAAAACAGGGTCATTTGCCACCTCGACGGCGGTCAACCTGGCGTATCCATAGCCTTCGGATGCAAGCTCGCCACCCTCAACGTACATCTGATACATCTGATTGCTTCCGGCTGTCGTTGCAAATCCCGCTGCGGTCGCCTGCGTCCACGCGCCCCAAGTGTCTGGGGTTGTTGATGCGCGATACATAAAAGCGACGGCGGTTGTGTTGCTGGGCGTCACATCATCACAAGCATCGATTGTGATCGTGCTTGTTCCGGTTGTGCCAACGCCTTTGGTAATCTCGAAAAGAACGCCCTCGCCCGCACATTTTACAATGTCGGTGTTTACAGTGCCATCGAAGGCATCTGCTACCGGGTAAAGAACTGGTACGACGTGAAAGTTCTCGACATTTTTCACAATATCACCTCCTAAGCCCGCGCCGCGATTGCGACGAATGGCGATTGAGTATTGGTCCCCTGGTAGGGGGTCAGCTCCGAGTTCCACATTGGTTTGCCGTCTACACGATAGACGAATCTGAATACTGATTCATCGTAGATAAACCGAACGTGGATGCTTGCGGCGGCTTGGATGCCGCCCTTGTCAACCATTTGATACTGAGATGGTGAAATCATAAGCAGGTCGCCCACGTCGCCCACGGTGGGGTTGTATTCTGTGGGGATAACTGGACGCCCGTAAAGTGAGCCATAAGGCGCGGCTGAGAGTCCGCCCGGTGGCATATAGACCAACGCGCCGCCGGTGCCGACGGGGAGATTGAGCTGATGCAGTTGCGGCTCGGTGTCCTGGTTTATAAGATATACATAGTCATTAACGCCCGCCCAGCGACGTGCCCGTTGTTTGATGATATTCTCGGAAACGATGGTATCGGCGGCCTGCCCTACCTCTTTGGTGATGCTGATTAGGGCGGCGCTGGAAAGAATCCCCAACGGTTGCCCTCCGCCAGTGCCACGGATTACGGCATCCTCAACTTTGAATCGTAGTTCATTGGGGAGCCGTGACATAATCCAACTATCCAGCGCCCCGGCATCTTGCAACAGTTCATCGGTCGAGTACACCAAACCAATAACTTTGTTCAGCTTGAAATTGATTTCCTCAAACTTGGGTTTACTGCCGGTCTTCTCATCGCCCTCTGCGGCCCAATATGCTTGCACCCCGCCCAACCTGCTGCCGTCGGCGCGGCTGGTTTCCGCCACCCCGTAAAGCGTCATACTGTTTGACGTGTTCGAAATGGGCATAATGTTCAGCATTTGCAACAGTAGCCCGGTGCTATACACCCGCTCCATAATTCCGGGCCGGATGTCCGTACCCACTAACAATCCGCCGTCGGCTGGTACGAGTTCGCTCATCCCAGAAATAGCCTTAGCTTTTGCGGCGCTCAGGCTCGAAACCTTGCGCGGCCCCAGCGCCCCGGCAAGACTAAACCCGCCTTCATTGATAGCTTCATCACTGCGCAGTGCGCCCAGCTTGGCATCGTTCGGATTGTCGGCGATGGCCTTACAAAACTCGCCGATGGTCGCATAAAGCGGCACGCCGTCTTTGACCTTGCGGTCCTCTGCGGTTTCCATATTCGTGATCATCCCGGCGCTCTTGGCCTCCGGGGGTTTGCTCTCTTGGCGCTTCTCCTGTTCATCAACAAGCGCAGCCGCCAAAAGACCATAATCAATTTGAAGTGCTTTCACTTCTGTGGTCTCTACCTGTTCGTCAGGCATTATATTAGCCTCCATTATTGTAGGTTCTGAAAAAACAACGTCCGGTGTCTTGCTCACGTTCTCAGAATCCACCGCGCGCGCCGGGGCTTTTGCCCCCTCTGGCGCTTGCGCCTCTGGCGTTTCGTCGCTCGTGTTAAAACCTAGTGCTTTGAGTGCGGTGACAACGTTCTCGCTCATCATACGCGGCTCCATTGGTGTGACCGTCAGCGTGTCACGCTTCAATGGCCAGCGTTTTATCTCGCCATCGTCACCGATTGCCACATCCTCAACAGCCTCGCTACTGTTACCGATCAGGCCGTCGCTTATCAATTGCTCCAAGTATTGCATATACTCCGAGCGGCGATTTAGGACCCGCTCCACCCATACGCCGGTTGTATCCGCGCGGGCTGTCTTCCAGTCAACATACCCGAGCACATTATCGCGCTGCGGCTCACCTTCGCCGCCCCAGCCGTGTTCCCAATCCACATACAAGCGGCCCGTTTTGGTATAGTCGCTCTCAAGCGTGGTCTGTTCGGTGAAGAATTGGCCCGTTGTGCCGTCGGCGTTTTTGCTTGGAGAAGCTACGCCTTCCAGGTCACGCCCGCCAAATAGCACAATATAATTGCCGACGGTCAGCGTGTCGGGTGTTTCTCGTAATGCTTTGAGTGTATTATCCATAGAGTATGATCGCCTCCCTAATCCATAAACCCAACTACCGGCGCGCTCGCATCACCCCGCAGCCGTCGCCGCATTTGAAGCGGCGCGATAATCCGCAGCATAACGAAGGCGGCCAGCTTGCCGCGCATAGAAACCGTGAATGCTATACCCAGCCGCTTAAACGAAACTTGTATATCAAGTCCATCGTCATAGAGGCATTGGTGAACGGATGATTTGATTTTCATATTTCCAGTATAGCAAACATTTTATTGGATTGCAAGCGGTTCACTGTTTCCGCCTTACCCGCACGGTTGAGAAACACCGGCATCGGGGGTGAGCCGTACCCGGGCCGCCTGGAAATTCTTGCGCCCATATCTCTGGGCCTTTGCCGTTTAATGGCCCGCAAATCGGGCATACTAACTCATCTTGGCTAGTGTTCCAAATTACAACGGTTTCCAACCCCAGCGCAGCATATAGCGCCGCCAGAGTCAATACGCCAGCGGTCAAGCCCCTTGACACTTCGCTTATGCTGATAGTTTGCGCGCGGGTCTCCCCAAATGCCCCCCGCAATAGTTCTTGCGTTTGGTCGTCAGTCATTCCCGGCTCGTACTTGCGGCGCGCCCGGTCTATAAAGCGGCGTGTACTGCCCATCAATTCGTTAACGGTTTCATCTGCGCGCGCATCGGCCCAGTCTTCTATGCCCGCTTGTAGTGCATCTTGGTCAACATATACGCCAGTGTCGGCGGCGGCGTCCATTGCGTTACGTTCGGCGAGTCGCGTGTAGAACGTGAGGAGTGTAGCCAACAGCGCCGCGCGGAGTGCGTCATAGTCGGGCTGCTCTTCGCTTTCACCGCGTACATAGGGGAGGGCGTCCTGGTCGTATTGGTCGAAGATAGCTTGTAGCTGCGCTTGCAATTCGAGTTCATCGGCGGCGCGCGGTGGGCCTTCGCTGTCAATGGCTTTGATGTAGGCGTCTAAGGATTTGACGTTTTCTTGGGGATTGAATATATATTCGATGTCGGCGGTAGTTCGGACCCATGACAAACTACTTGAGATGAAAGCCTGTAAAAGTGAAGGTATGGCGGTCGAGTCAAACGAAAGCGCCTTTTCGATATGCCCTTCGTCAAAACGTTTGAGGGCTTTGCGCCGCCAGCGTTTGAGGTCGTCTTCGATACTTGGTTCGGGTTCTGGTTCTGGCTCTTCATCGGGTATCGGCTCCTCTTCTGGTTCATCACTCTCAAAAGCGGCAGTCATTGCCGGGTCAATATCCGTGGGCACTTCTAGCCCTAGCATTGTAGCGGCTATATCTGGACGCATCCCCGCGCCGACGTAGGTGCTGAAAGCGCCTGAGCGGTCGCTCTCCTCCTGTTGGTATACGTCAAGTGTATCGGGTAAATAGGCAAAGCGATAACCTAACGCCGTGAAATATTGCGCGTTTAGGATGCTGGCAATGCGCGCGCCAAGCGGGACAACGGTGTTGTCATATAATAGTTTGCGATCGCCTTCCATCACGCCACCGCCGCCCAGACCGCCAGCGCTAGCACTGTCCATCATCGACATTGGAACGCCCAGAGCAAAAGCAATGGCGGCGCGTTTGTCGGTGCTTAGGTCGTTATTCGTTAGCTCTGACAAGCCCTCGCCGACCACGGTCGCCTTGATGCTGTCGGCGTTGATGACTTCAGTCGCCCACGATTTGAGCCGTACCCACCACGCCTTCAAGCGGTCGCGTTCCTCTGGACGCACTCCGCCCGGTACGGCAAGGATAGTGCGCTTGGTTGCACCGCTCGCAAAGTAACCGGCGGCGAATGAGTTAAGTTCAAGCAGCACCCCCGCAGCACCTAACGCCGCACGCACCGGGAAGGCTTTCGGCGGCCCGAATTCTACCCCAGGGTCAAGCAACCATAAATATATGAGTTCGTCTTGAGTTAGGTCAAGCTGCTTCCCGGTTTCGGTGTCCCGTTTGAAATGCACGGTTTCGCCTGATACGCCTTTGAAATGAATACTACTGGCTATCAGTGGACGTAAACCCGGTACAATCGAGTTGGTGACGTCCTTCGATAGGTACGCCTGCCCTAGTAGCTGCAAGCTCGCCGCCGTGAATTTTAGAACATCCGTAGGTTCTGGGAGCGACCCGGTAACGTCCTCATACTCACGCCCCGATTGCGTGGCGATTTCGTTTCCACGGTATATGGCGAAGGGCATCCGCGCCGTGGCATTTGACACAATATCGATGCCGCCATAAATCCACGCGAGGTTACGGTATATCGCGCCGGGCGTGTGGTCGGTGCCGTTCTCGTTGGCGGCCCAATCAAGGAATTCATCCAGAGTTGTCAGTGATATATTGCCAATCGCTTTACGTGTCATAAATCCGCCTTAATGAATGAGCCAACGCGGGCGCTCTGCCCCGTGCCAAGCCAGCGCCAGGCTCATCACGCAATCATCATGCATTCCCTGCGGCGCGTTATACCTGAATGTACCACTGGGGAGCCGTTGCATTTCGTAGGCTTGCAACTCCCCTATCAGTATAGGGTCGTTGGGTATCTTGATGTCTTTACGCTCAAACGCCAGCGCCAGCGCGTCGATCGCGGCGGCTTTGCTGGCGTTCGTGGTGTTGAATGGCGTTATGGGCAGGCCGTCACGTTGCAAGCGTTCAATGAGCGGCTCCCCTATCGAGTTCTTTTCAACAATCATCGTGGTAGGTTGGAACAACTCATAAAGCGCCGTTAGTCTCCCCGCTTGCACCACATAATCAATCTGGTTGAACCTATCGAGGTATACCACCTCGCGCGTATCCAAGTCAACGATGGTTAACACCGTGAAATCATTCGACTTCCCCCAGTCTACGCCAATAACATATTGATGCTTGTCTATCGGTGTATCCTGTGGGGTTGCGGTTGCGGCGCTCATCACGCCACGGAATACGCCGCCGGCATCGTCTAGGAATTGCGCTAAATATTCTTGTTCATACACCCGCTCAGGAAGTACACCCCGCGCCGCTTCAATTTCGGCGGCATCGATAAACGGGTTAGCACTGGTTGGGAATTGCCAGCCGTGCCAGTCGTCGCCGTCACGGGTTCGCTCCCACAAACGCCAAAACCAATTATGCCCCTTCGGTGTGCTGATAAACAAAGCACCGCCGCGCCTATCTGATAACGCTGGCCTTAGTGCCTCAGTCCACGCTTCTTCCCGCATAAAAGCGCACTCATCCAAAACGGCAAAGTCTAGCCCATCCCCCCGCAAACTCTGCGGGTCGTCGGCACTGCGCACCTGCACGCTACCACCGCCGGGAAGCTCAGCGATGCGGTCGACTTTTCCAATGCGCGCGCCGGGTATCTGTTGGGCCAACATCCGCACGCCACGCCAGCCGACCGCGCCCATCTTGTAGGACGGTGCCACCCACCACGCGCGCCCCTTTTTGGCGGCGGTCTCCAAGCATAGCGCCGTCCCTAACAGCGTTTTGCCCCAGCGCCGCCCACAGGCCAGAACTTTGAAACGCGCCGCCGTAGCGCGAACGGTTTCTTGTGCTGGATGAAGATGCGGCATTTCAACTCTCATCGTTTAACACCTCAGGCCACACAAGCTCAATATTACCTGATAGTTCCCGCTTTTCTATAAATTCAGGGTCTTTAACCTGCAACCACCATTTCGACATCTGCAAATCCCCGTCAATTATGGCGGCGAGTATGTTATGTTGCGCCCGGTCGGTTATGACGTTCCGCTCGTTCTCCCAAGCCTGGCGGACGGTCGGGTGCGTGTCGATGTATTTCTTCGCCGTATCCCACGCACAGCCGACCGTCTTGGCAATCTGGCTGATAATGCCGCCAGTGCCGGGAATGGCCTTTATAAACTGCTGTGTGTTGTACGTTGGCATCCTAACCCCTATTAGACTTTTCCCAAATTATCCCAAACGGGTGGGAGTTATCCCAAATCCCCGCGCGCGCCTCATTCGCAACGCGCCCTTTTTGCGCTTCATCAAATCGCGTATATGCGGATATGAAAGCAAGCGGTCAAACTCATCGGCGGTTTTGCCGAACCAGTATTCAAACTCTTGCAACTTGCTGTCGAAGTGCCCTCCCGCACAAGTTACTTGCCCACTCAGTGATTGGATTTGCAGGATATTCATAAATCCTTTTTTGGCGGTTGTTGTCCAATGCTTGCCGACAAATGACCGCCCCCTATCGGCTTCAAGTATCGGCTGGTATCGCATTGGAAAAGAACCAACATAATTAACGGGCAATTCTTGTGTCAACCTCACAGACTCCCGCAACCGATAATAAAAGTCCTTCGGTGTGTCCTTGAAATTATACAGCACGTAGGTCATAAACTCCCGAAACCCACGCGCCGCCATCATCTCTACCGCCCGCTGATAATGCCCATCCTCGTGCATCCCGTCGAACGCAAAGCGCACTGGCTTGATGGGCAACCCCTGCAACAAGTTGGCTATTTCGTCCGTAACGAGTCGAGCGTCAAGCCCCTGGTTAAAGTCAATCTTGGTTATGCGCCCATCGGCTACCAACCCCCGCAACTTGTCAACGTCGGCCCTAAAATCTTCTAGCTCTTTTGCCAGCCAGTTGTTGTCGTAAAATAACACCTTGTGCGTGGATGGGTGCAAATCGTTCTCCCATCCATCACGATTCTTAAAGGTCGGTTCAAGTTTACTGACCATACAAAAGCCGCACTTGCGGATACACCCACGGCTTGTGTGGCTTATGCTATACGCTGGCCTCTCGCTCAATAAAGAGTAGTCAGGAGAAAACTTTTCAGCGTCAGGCAATAGCCCCCTGTGAACCTCAAGCCCTTCGCGCTCGAAATATTCAGGTAATAACGTGGCGGATATGCCGCCCACCCACACGCGCCCGGCGCGTTCTCTGGCTGCCTTTGCCATCCCTACTGCAAACGGTATATCATAGGTAAAGCGAGTTGTCAACCAAATTTCATCGAACGCGCCCAAAGTCGGCAGCTTGCCGGAAAATATCACGCACTCATCACCCAACGATTTACGCCACGCGCCCAACTTCAAAAGCGGCAACGGGTAAAGGGTAATTGATTTTAATGGACTGGCATCAACTAAAGCAATCCGCATCGGCGCATGACTCCTTTCCCCAAACCTGGCGCGGTCTTACTTTCGCCGTTCGATAGCCAGTCAATAACTTGTTCCCGGTACATTTCCGGCACTGTCAAAATAATGTTGTTTTCTTCGTAGCCATCCAGCGCGGCAAGCTCCTCATCAAAATCGCTATAATCAACTTCTTCCTCAGCCCCCATAAACGCCGCCAACTCCCCGTATTGCTCCCCCCACGTGGTTAGCGTCGAAGCGTCCAATCCCCAGTCCTGCAACTTGCCCGCATCCCACCCGGACAGCGCATCCCAGTTCAGCGTACCGACAGTGCCCACGCTTGATTCTATGACGATGCGCTCTTGTTCCGCAGCAGTCAGCGGTCGGTTGCTGCGCAGCACCTTAACCGGGTAATCCGTAGGGCGTCCGGCGGCGCGTAGCACGTTCACCCGTTGGTGTCCATCGTGGCAAGTGCCGTCAGGCCCAACGGCGATGGTCTGGTATTGCCCCATCTCATCCCACGAATTGAGCAATCGCTCGGCGCGGTCTTTGGGCATATACTTCGGGTTGCGCTCCCACAGCTCGATAGCGCCGAGGGTTGTGGTTTCGCTTGTCCAGTCTAATTGTTCACTCATCCCGATTATGCGCCTTTACAATAAACTCCAAAAGCCCTCCCAATACTAGCCCCAAAAATACCAGTACGGCGAATACTACGAACGCCTCAGCCGTCGCCCTGTCCATTGCCCGCGCCTGGTTTTGGTCGCCCAAGTAGAAATGCACGCGCGGATTGCGCAGCGGCTTGGGTGTCAATATACAAATACGCCGCAACATAGTGGTCGGCGATGATTCTCAATTGTGCGTTTTCGGCGCGCAACTTCTCAAGCTCTGCCGTGAGCTGGGCAACTTCCATTCCTGCGTTGTACTCTGTTTTTGTTTCGCTCATTGTTCCCCCTATGATTGCGCCAACTCCCGCCACACGGCGGCGTTTTCGCGCATTGATTTTTCCAATGACTCCCGCACATCCTGCCGCACTATCGGCGTGTTCCCCGACGGCGGCTCGGTGCCGGTCCCGCCCACAAAAAACGTCAGCGCTCCGGTATCATAACACGTCGTGCGCCTTGCCCACAGATTAACGCCCGGCCAAACGCGGGTGTAAGATGCGCTATTTTTTGAGCGTACGGTGTCGCTCATATCTTCGCCCCACTCCCCCCATCCGATAGCCAACCCAGGAACGTGCCCAGGCCAAACGGCAAAAAGGACATATAGTAGGCCAGCGCCGCCTGCTGCGTCGCCTTCTCGTTATGCTCGCTCAATACCCACGCCACGAGCGCGAACACTGGAAACACAAACAACACGCCGGCGGCGTAGCTCACAAGCTCGCGCCATCCATTACCGAAACGGGCATATATAAAGCGGCGCGTTTGGTGCGCCAAATACCCGTACAGTATGGCAAATAATATAATCAGTACAATCACAAGTTTTCTCGCCTCAATCCGTTTTCGCCGTCGCGTTCGGCGCGTCCTTCCAGTATCGAAACACGCACGTCCAGCGCGTTTACGTCATTGCGCAATCCCGCAATCGTGCGGGCGATAATGGCGTTGGTGTTGCGTTGCTCAGCGCTCATCAAGTCCAGGCGTTCGAGTATCTTGGCGTTACCGTTCAGCACCTCAAGCAGCGCCGACCGTAACGCCACATTCAAATCGCCGCCATCAAACAAGGCTGCCCAGCCGTCGCCTATAGTCTCCATAGCGTACTAAACCACAGCGGGCGACGGTGCGCCCCATGCACACCGTCGCCCTTGCCCAAAGGAGGAGAATCCTATGAACAGCAAAACCTATGCCTTACCCGCAGACTTTGCCCCGGCATCCTCAAGCGCAATCGAGCCAATTAACATAATCACTACTGCGTCAATTGCCGCCCACACCTCGACGGGTATTCCGGGCAAATAGTGTAGCACTACCGTTTGAACAACGGCAAAGATAGCCAACCAGAACTTCCTTGACTTCAAAAGCGATGACATAGTTTCCCCCGTTTCTTTTCATTATATGAAAAATGAGAGGGGTTGTCAAGCGCCCCCGAACAACGGCAACGATTCCAGCGCCGCGGCTCCGCCTTCCTCATCCCACACTTTGAGGCCTTCCCGCACCGATGCGGTCAGCTTCCCGTTCCCCCACTCAGCCAGCGCCCGTAGTCCTAACCGCTCGCGGGCTTGCGTCGCCAGGTACGGATATGAGAGGTCAAAGCCGATGGCATCACGGCCCAAGCTGCGGGCTACTTCGAGGGTTGTGCCACTCCCCACAAACGGATCAATGACTAGGGCCGGGATAGGCTCAGGCGTTGCGCCGTTTTGCTGGCAGGTGCATGAGGGTTTCCAGCCGGTGGTGGTGGCGATAACTCCGGCATTCTCGTTGATTTCTTTGTTCCACCCCCTACCGCTTCCCGTTATATATTCCCCGCTTGGCGTTTTGCGCTTCCGCTTTACAGTTTCCCGCTCCACCACCCGCACCCACGCCGCGCGGCAAACTGGACATACCCCGCGTTCACTGCTCCCCGCTTTGATGAGCGGCACAATCATCTTCGGCGGATACGTGGCGAAGTGTGCGCCCGCGTAACTGGCAGTATTAAACCGCAGCGCCAGCGCTTCACCGTCCGGCGTCGTGAGCATTCCGGTTCCGTCTTGAATGTCCATCAAGTGCGCCAGGTAATCGGCGGCTTGGTTCGTCATTGCATCCAGTTCGGCCAAGCGCCGCGTCTGCTGCTCAATCATACCGTCTAGGCCGTCAAGCCAAGTGTCTGAGGTGCGGCGGTTGCGGCCTGATGGGTTCTCCGTTCCAGGGCGCGTCTTGCTTGTTCTCTTTGATTTGCTCCCCGGCTGATGATAGGAGATACCCGTGTCTTGCTTGGGATAATCAAGCCTCTTGATGCTTTCGGGTTTATATCCTATCCGCACAGCCTCCCCATCCCAAAAGTATCGCTTGCTCTTCGTCAGCATTATCCAATACTCATGGCTAGTCGTCGGCCTATCCCGCACGCTTTCGGGAAGGGCATTGTTCTTGGGCCACGGCATAAACGACCTAACCCACCAGCCGTCGGCCTGAAATGCTAGGGCGGCGCGCTGGGGGATGAGGCAAAGGTCTTTAGGTTTGATGTATGGCACATCAATACTCACTCTGCTTTCGCCTGTTAAACTGTTTTTGCCCCAAGGGAATGCGCCGCCGGGTGTATAGCGATGTGATGACTTTATATCTGTTCTACTTTCTCTTGATGAGCTTTCCTTGTGGTAGTAACTATCACCCAAATTAACAAAGCAAACCCCATCCCCCGTCAGCACCCGCCGAACTTCGCGGAACACTTCGACCAGGTGCGTGATGAATAGGTCGGGCGTTGGCTCAAGGCCCAAAGCCCCGCGCCAGGCGTGGCAGCGTTGGCAGAATTGGCCTTGACTCACCTCATCACCAGTCGTCTTCGCCGCTGGGTTTCCGCCAGTTGTCCAGTTCAACCTATGCCGCCCGCTGTCCTCTCGCTGCAGCGCCTCATCCCCCCAAACGTGCCGACAATCCCGATCCCCGCCCCACGTCAAAACCTGCGCGCCGTCGTATGCCCGCAAGCCCCAATACGGGGGCGAAGTCACCGCCAAACTCACCACGCCGTCAGGCAATGCCAGCCGCGCGGCCCTCGATTGCACAAGTTGAATTGTCATGACTCCACCTCAGGTGTAAGCGCCGCAATAATCCGCGCGGCTTCCTCGCCGATGTCGCCCGTGTACGGGTGGCGTGTCACTACCACGCGCAGCAGTTTTATAAGGCGGTCGTAAAGCTCGCGGGTTGGTTGTGCGACTCCGCTAGCGGTAAACGCTATACCGTAACTGTTGTGTAGTTTGTACGTTTTCACAATGTCACCTCCTCAGGTGAAGCAATGCCCGACACAATCTTGCGTGTTGGGCGTGTCAATCGAAAAATAAAGTTGTTTAACGGCATCGGGTAACGGTACAAGATATTTATGTAAAAAAAGCGGCTCCCCGTATTTGGCGCTCAAAAACCTCTCAAGCTCAACCGCCTTCGAGAATTGCGCCGGGTTTGTATCTGCCATTTGCACCCATTCGAGCGGTTGCGTGTGTGGACAAAACCAACACGCGGACTTGTGCGGGATGGGCAAGCCCTCATCATCTATTAGTTTTATACAGTCTTGGCGGGACATTCCCAAATCACTGAGGGGATATACCAATTTCTGGAAGTTAAAACCGCTGTTATTTTTCACCCGTGACCATTCATCGATTGAGAATCCTATCGCACTAATTGCAGGCGCAGCAGTGGTTGCGCCGTTTTCCCGTAGCCATTCCGCAATGACTTTTATCTTGAAATCTACCGTACAAGTTCTGGACAGCGGAAAGCCACCGCTGCGCCGTATCGGGATGGGTACGCTTTTTCTAGTGCGGTATATACGGCCCAAAAGCGTTTCGCCCTCCCCGTATCGCTCAATATACTTTTTGCTCTTGAATGTATGGCGCAGCTCAAGGTACTCAATGCCGTGTTTTTTGGCGTAGGGCATCGCCACATTATGCACATAGTCCAACGTGTTCGGATTCTCTGAATCATCGCCAGTATTACAGAACAAATGCACTGGAAAATCAATAACGCCACGCGCCGATAAAACAAGACCCGCTATGCTTTGAACGCCCCCCCCAGATGACCACGTGCGAAGGCTCACAATGTCACCTCCTGCAATTTCCACGGCGTAGGCGTCACCTTGTAGACGTGTATGCCGTACGTGTAGCACAGCATATCACGCCCGCGCTTGGGCTCCCAGCGACACACCAAATCGTTGACAAATGGTATCTTCTTTTCAAGCTGTTTGCGTATCTCATCCCGCGATAGTACCAGCCCGTCAAACTGCCACGCTGGGTCAAATAGTACCCGCAGGCGCGGGCGTCTGCGTTCTGCGGTTTCGTAGTGCGCCGTTACCGTCCGCGTGATGCTGCGCTCGAACTTGACCCCCTCGCGCGCGGTCAACTGGGCCACAACATAATCCAGCGTTAGCCCTGGCGCAATCTTACGCCGTCGCCCGTGTACCTCAGTAAAGCCCTCGTGATCTAGCCAGTGCGTTATCCGCGTCACTGCTATTTTACTCATATCGAAAGCGGCGCGGAGTGCGGTCTCTCGGAAGTCGCCGCCGTTAGCTTGTAGCACAGCGGCGAGGTCGGCGGGGGTGATTGTGCCGTTCATGCCTCATCCTCCTCATCACAAAACTTCAATCCCGCGTCAACAGCTTCGCCCAGCGTGTCGGCGGTGAATTGCACACCGTCATACCCGGTGACTTTCCAGCGTGGTACCAACTTCCCACCCAGGTTCATATAGCCCGCGGGTGAGATAGTATTTATCGGCAAGCGTTCTTCGAGTTCGTTAATGCGTTCTTCTAGGTCGGTCATCTCTGCACCGCCATCCATAAAACCTCATATAGCCGTGCTAACACACGTATCGGATCACGGCTAAACATCGTGTAGCTGATATGTAGCACCGTCCATCCGGCGGCTTGCGCGTCTAGCGTTTTCCAGCGGTCGGCGTCGCTGTTGTGCCGTCCGCCACCTTTCACCCACTGCCCGCCGTCCAGCTCTACAAGCACGTCCTCAGGCTCCCACGCGAAGTCGAACTTTTTCCCATACACTTTCAGTTGTCCGCCTTCGCTGTCCAGATGGCGGTCGGGGTCTCTCACGGTCGCTAAATTGTCGCCCTTCTGCGATAGTGAAACCATTGCCAAGAACTCGCGTTCTCGTTCGTCGCCTTGTTTCGTGGTGTTGGTCATTGCTCCTCCATACTCATTTTAGTTAACGCGCCGTGAATTAGTCCGGCGCAATACATCACATACACCCGCGTCCCTTGAATGAGCGTCATGGGTTGCACTCCAATTTCGGCGAGTACATCCCGCTCGCGGTCGCGGATAAACTCACAGGCCAAATGCCCACGGCGAAAGTTGCGCCGCGCGTGTTGTAATGCCTCAGCATATAGCTGGTAGAACGTTGCGCAGTCGTCGGGATTGTTCTGGGCGTCCAACAGGAAGTCAACCGCCCCCCGGTAGTTGTCCAGGTATTCAAGCAGGTTGTTAGGGCGTACCTGCGGCCCGCGTATCTTAAATCGAGCTTGCATTGTTCACTGTCCCCGTTATATTGTTCCTATGAAATTGCACCGTCCCCAGCCGCCCATCGTCTTTGTTCTTGGCAATGCAAAGCTCAATCACGTTGGGTGTTTCGGTGTTGTCGTTATAATAGTCATCACGATAGAGCAGCCCAACCACCACGGCGTCCTCTTCAATGTACCCACTATCGCGCAGGTCGGACAGTTGCGGGCGTTTGTTGGTGCGTCCCTCTACTCCCCGATTGAGTTGGTGCAATGCTAGCACCGTACACCCCAGCCGGTTGGATGTCGCCAGCAGCGCCTTGCATACCGTCCCTAACTCTTTATAGGTCTCCTCGCCGGTCTGTATGTGTCCTAAGTTGTCCAGGACCACCACCCCGAGCCCGCCGTGCTTTTGCTTGAAGCGGTTTATTTGCGCAGTCACGACGGCCAGCGTTTTACCGCCGGTGTTGGACCCGTCATAAAAGCCCAACTCGATGCCGCGCAACTTGTCGGCGGTGTTTGCATAGCGTTCGATGTCGGCCCCCGGCAGACCGCGCTTGACTTGCTTGTAGGCAAGCCCCGCCGTAGTGCATACCGCACGCCGCCACATATAGCCCGCCGATTGCTCGAAGGTGCAATACAGCACCGGGGAGTAGTGCGCAATGTTAACCGCCATTTTTAACGCCAGCGCCGTCTTGCCCATAGAGGTTCTACCAGCCAGAACAAACAACCCCGGCCAGAGTCCGTCAATGAGGTTGTCTAAATCGGTCAACCCCGTAGGCAATCCGCGTACTTCGCCAGGTTTCAGCGGGTCCGCTGCCCACGCTGCCACTTGCTCATAATCCGGCGCGGCGAGGTCGTCAGGCATTAGTACCTCAGCCACGCGGCCCCCTTCGAGGAGTTGACCGGCTATTTCGCTTTTGGTGGTTTCGATGTCGGTCTCTGAGTTATGCGCGCCAATTACCAGCGATTCCCCCAGCCCCCGCACCCGTCGCCGCTCGAAGGCATCTATCACCCCATCGGCGTATAGCTCAATCTGGCCCACGTGCGGAACGGCACTCATAACCCGCGAAAGTAAGCGCATCACCTCCCCGTTATACTTGGGGAGCTTTTGCTCGATAGCTATGGCGTTTATAGGTATATCTTCCTCGGCACATTCCAGCATTGCCCCCCACACGTCGCCCTCAATACCGGGTATATGGTGCGCCTCGACGTGTTGCACGTTGTAAATCTGGGGCGGGCTGAGAAGCACGGAGCCTAAAAGGGCGTCTACGTTGCGGTCGGCTGGGGTCATGCGCTGCCCCCCGGAATGTGCCAGCCGTCGTCAGTGTCGCCGCGTCCATTGCCCTTGCTCTTGGGAACCTCGCCACGCTCGAAAAACTCAAGCATCCCTTTGACGTTCTGCGGGTTCCATCCCATCCCCACATAGTTAAGCACCACGCTACCCCACAGCTCGAGCGCCTTCTCAGAATCACCAACAGCGGATTCGATTTTGCTATACCACGCCTTCGCCGGGTATCTGTGGGCGTTCTCTCTAAACGTGGTAATGGCTGGGTGGGTGGGCGTTTTGGGTTTCTTGGGTGCTTTCTTGGGATGCTCTGGGGGCGTCGCGGCGGGTTTTGCCGCGCTATCTTTTTCTTTACTATTACTAGTACTAATACTATGGCCATAGACTAAAGCGTTACCCTTAGCTTTAGGTAAAGCTTTACCTAAAGCTTTACCTATCCAATTCTCAGTTATAATCTTGTTACTTTTCCTATAGCGCAGGCGGTCGCTCCAATCAGGCGGCGGCTCGAATTCGGACGGGTAAGCCCACTGCGGTCTTTGATACTCCCACCATTTGACAACCTGGTAGAGGTCTTTGTCGTTGCCACGGTATAGGATAATAAAACCCTTCCCGGCTATTGCTTCCAAGTCCTCGGTGATACAAGGGAGGGTCAAGTCATCAAATGGAAAAATGGCGGAGCGTATCAAACCAGGATGCGCGCGGCCCCGGCCCTGGTCGTCGGCGGTGGTTATCAGTCCCACCCATAGCAACCGCTGTTGTATTGTGAGGCTTCCCACGTCTTCTGAGGGCCAGATGCAACTGTGGATCATTCGTCTTTTGGTCATTGTTACCCCTTTGCTAGAAACAAAAAAGCCTTTATAACTTCGACTAAACTTGCAGATGTCTTGCAGATGTCTTGCAAAGGTGAGGGTGAGGGTGTGCCATACCCTAGCCCAAAGCCATCGCCAAACATATGCAAGCCTAGTCGAAACCATAAAGGCTTACGTTTGGTGTGCCCTGTCCTTTGCTTCCAGGTCACGTATGAAATTGTAAAGGTTAATGCGTCTCCGAGGTCGTCACCGGCTTTGGCTTGCCGTCCCTCAGTTACACTCTCATTATAGCAAAAAATCAAACATTGTCAAATTTTGGGCGGCGTCCTTCCCAGGATTGTCACAGCGGATTCTGCATATAGGGTATCATCGGTCATAGAAACCTTAATACTCCCCACCAATTCAACGTGCATAAAATCCCGGCACGTATGACAATAATAATTGTCAACATCTATGAGTTTCTTTTGATGCGGGCACTCTGCAAGATAGACGGTCAATCTCAATGATTTTGTTTTCATATTTCCCATCGCCCTAACCTCCTGTGGTCATTATCGAATTTTGGGCGGCGTTGCGTCGCCAGGAATATCACCAACTAAAATTATCACAGCTTCCTCGAATACCGCTTTATTTTCAGGGGAGCATCTATCAATACATTTGAAAAGAGCGTCAAGAATTTTCTGCTCTGAAAATTGCCCGACAATCTGTTTCGCTTCCTGTAAATCTTTTTCATCCATCACCCTAACCTCCCGTTGTTTCCCATTCCCGAAACAACTCCGCCAGCTCATCAAACTTCCCCGCAATCCGTAACTTGACAGGCTCAACCGTCGGCGCGTTCAACTCCTCGCGTGTTACAAGCTGCGGCAGGTTCATAAACGCCGTGCGGTCAAAGTTGTCTACAATCGCCACGTGTTCACCCTCCGCCCGCGGCCAGCTTGCCCAAACCAACATATACCCACCGCCGAGGTCGAGCAATGGCGCGTAGTAGTGCGGCAGGCTCACCGGCGCGCCGCTGTCGTTGCCAGTCTCACAAATGACAAACGGTGCCGGCGGGTTGTAATTGTCCACCAACGTTTCACCCCAATACAACGAGGGGCCGCAGAGGTCAACATACTCCGGCCCCGCGTACATATCCAACGCCGACGCAGAGGGCGCGGCCCGGTTGGCGGTGCTGAGCGCCCATATTAGATTGTCTAGTCCTGCCTCATCGAAATACCTGTGCCAGTGTTGCCATACCGCCTTAAAATCGCTCACGTCCTGTTCGCGTAAATAGTCAGCCCCCCACCAATTCTGAGGAGTCCACCAGGCCCCGCGCGCATAGGTGCATTCGTGGAACGGTCGCCAAATTCCGGGACAGTCGCCGATTTCTGATAACCGTGTAACCATCAAATCGAGGTTGTATCGCCAGGTATCGTATACGTCAGAACCCGGCGTGATGAGGTCGAGTAGGCGCGTGCGGGTGATGTCGTGGTGGTCCTCGCCAGTCCAGGGATTGTTCATCGGTATATAGGCGGTGAAGATGCCGCCTTGCTCGCAGTGTTCGCGGATCATAGCGTTCATCCGCTTGTACTCCTCAACACTGCCGCCCCAGTAGCTAACGCCCAGAATTGCCGGGTGTTTGCCGGTGGCATCGAACAAGTCACCGATAAAATGGTCATACGTTTCAATACAGCGGCCCGGCTTATTGCCGAGCTGCTGCCCTATCAAAGTGCGGCCTGATTTAAGCCACGATAAAGCCTGTTTTTTGGTTAACATTGCTACTCCTTTGTTGTTTTCGGTACAAAATACCCGTACACCGCACGCCCTACCGCCGACGGCCAATTCCGCCGCGACCCCCAAGACCATTTCCAGTGCTGCGCAATGAATGAGCCGTCATGCAGCACCAAATCATCGTGGCCCGCTGGGGTGCTGGGCAGGTACGCGGTCGCTGCCACGTCCCAGCTGCTCGCCGTTCTCACCGTCACGCTGCCAAACTCCTCAATAATATCGCAGAGCTTGCCCACGTCGGCGGCATCGTCGGTACAGTCTACGAATACCGGCGGCGGTGGCTCAGGCTCGCCTTCGAGGAATTGCAGGGACGCTACCTCGTGTAGCGTTTGCACTGAGCCGTTTTTGAATTCCACAATCACCGTACAGTGCGGTGGTAAGATGTTTTTTAGTGTCGTTGGCATTTCGTCTCCTCTGGTTAAATCCCCGCGCCGCTTCTGCGTTCCGTGCTGGTCGGGCGCGGTGGTGATTGCGTCGGCAGCGCGGGGAATGTATGTTGTGCGGTTCTATGCCCGGTTGACCGTGAGGGTCGTCATGCTGTCGGGCTACAATTCAACAAAACTATTCCATTGTGTTAGGTGTGACCGTGGCTCCTCCCTTGTAGTATGCTGGCATCCGCCCCGCCGTCATGGTTGCGATGTAGCGTCGATGTCACGAACGGGGCAGATATGAAATTGTACACGCCTGGCGGCTCCCCTTTACCCGCCCTCCTCCGCGTTGCCCGTTTTGCCCGTAGACATCCGGCGCGGTTCCCTTCCCCGGCGTGTGCTTAGTACGTTACCGTATATCCCAACCCCTCAAGCTCCTCACCGTTTTCGGTGGCGAGTTTGAGAAGTTTCAGCCAGTCCTCATCCGATAATAGTTCCGGGTTAACTGGCGAAAGTATCGTCGCAGTTTTTTGTAATGGGCAAATTGAAACCAACCCCACACGGCGCGATAATTCTAGCGCGAAACTAAATTCTCCTAATCCCATCAATACCGCTCCTTTGCCGGGTTTGGTCCCGGCGGCTCTACCAGGTAACCGTCCCCGCAATTGGGGCACTCCACATGCAGTCCCCACCAATACACTACCGCCTCATATTCGCCGTCGTCGCAGTTCTCGCAATCCGCGCCGTGGTGTTCGGCGAATGCTTCGTCAATCCAGGTGGTCATTGTGTGCGCTCCTCGGTGGGTGGGGTGGGTTGCGGTTCTTCTATAGTTGGCTGTCCAGCGTTCACCCAAAACCGAATCAGGTTTCTGATTCCCCAAACTAGCGCGCCCTTCGCACCCATTGGAACGCCTGACGCTTTTTTGACTTTCGCAATGTCACTCTCTGATAGCTCGATGAATTTTCCGATTAAACCTTTAGTCATACTTGCCTCCGTTTTTTATACTGATTTAGTTGTACCCGTCGTTTGTGGTGAATCCAGGTTGTGAAACCATAAGTTTAATTTCTTTGTCTATCTCAGGGCTATTATTGATATACCGCTGGCGCGCCGTGCTTTCCCGCCGTTGCCTCTTGGTTGGCCCGTTTAGCCATCTGCGGGCAGCTTCAATATTACCAGAGTTTTTCATTGCCTTCAAAACCCGTCGCGGCTCGTATTTGTTGTCTAGCATTGCGGCGTTGAAATATCGCCACTCTGCTTGTTGCCGTGTCTCGTGTTTTTTGGCTCTAATTACTAGTGCTTTCATCTCTGGCTCCCTTTTTGCTTCCCTTAACTAACTACCAGTATACTATATATATATGGAAATGTCAATAGGCAAACTGACGAAACCTGACTTTTCCATATAGTACCATGGTACTATATGGAAGCATAGGGAGTTTTGGAAATTGCCCCTTGAAATGCTTGACACTTCCATATATATATGGTATACTATAGTCAGTTAAGGGAACACACACAAGGGAGAAAACGAAATGACACGCAAACTAAACGCACACGAGCAAGCATACTTTGATACATTGCACTCAAAAACAGACGAAGAACTTGTAAAAATGGTAGAAGCATACGCCCAGAGCATCATAGCATACAAGAACCTTTTTGGCGAAGAAGCAGCCCAGAGCATAATTGACGGAGCCAATCGCGGAATCGCAGACATTTATATGTTGGCCTACCACTACCGCCCACACCTAAACGCACAAATGGACGTTTTTATTGGAAACGCAACCCGCTACAGCCCACAGGCCGCAGCATAACCACACACCCACACGGGCGGCCTAACCGCCGCCCCCTCTTCTAGAGTCTCCAACCTGATTGGGGATTCTCGAAGGGGCGCAAGGCCCATAATTACACCAAAGGAGATTGAAATGTACCACATAGACGCAGAGAAACTGGAACAAGTTACCGACATTGTGAACAACGAAACTGACCCAGCCGCAACCGCTGAATTAGTTAAGGCCGAAATTTGCGCAGACTGGAACGAAGGCGACGAACATCAGGCGTGGATCGAGTCAGCGACGCCGCAGGAAATAGCCGACTGGATCGTGAGCTTCTACGCGAAGTAGCACCCACAACCGGGGCGGCCGCGAGGTCGCCCAAAGGAGACAATGATGAAAGCGCAAGAACAAAGAAACTGTAAAGAATGCGGCTACAATGGCCGGGGCGAGTTTGGCCCCTTCAAGGGCAACCGCTGCCCGAAGTGCGGGGACTATAGCAAGATTTCGAATATGCTCCCCAACGGTAACTACCGCAGGGAACGCGGAAAGAACAAACTTTTCAAGACGGTGAAGCGATGACCAACTGGCCCGGCCCCGATGGGCGCAACCTAACCGATGGCCAAATCCAAGCGATGATCGCCGCGCAGCCTGCGCCACGAATGACATTGGAAACCTGCACGGAATGCGGAGTGTCATTTTTCAACTACACAGGCATGGTGGCTGTGTGCGGGAAATGTTACAGCCACTACAAAGAATCACGCTCCGCACTGATTGACGCGGGCGTGTGGCAGGCGAGTACGTGGGACGGCGAGGAGCCGTTGCCATTTTAATCATAGTAACCAAAGGAGAATTATGAAGACAAGCGAATCATTGGAAAGTTTATTTTCAGCATTGGTCAGCGCGCAAGCGGAGCTTAGTCCGTTACCTAAAACGGCGGCAGGGTATAACTACAAGTACGTGCCATTTGATGCAATCGTCGCCGCCGTGCGTCCAGTGTTGGCAAAAAACAACCTCGCATTTTTGCAATTGCCAACACACACCGAAACACAGGGTGCGGTTGCCTTAACTACACGCCTTGTGCATAAATCGGGTGAATGGCTGGAAGATACCGCCGAATTCCCTATCCCCTCAGTTGGTCGCAGCAATGACGCGCAAGCATACGGAGCCGCGATAACCTACGCGCGGCGCTACGCCCTCAGTGCATTGTTAGGGATTGCCACGGATGAAGACTCGGACGCGGCCACCCCACAGAAAGCACAACCCAAGCGGGGCGCACAACCGCAGCAACACCCCGCGCAATCCAACCGACCAGAGGCACAACCCGCCGATGCTGCGCAGAGTTTAGAAGTTTACTATGTCGGCATCCAGTACACAAAGACGGGAAAGAAGCAAGTCGGTTTTTGGGGCAAAGACGACAAGTACCCATCGGTGCGGGTATGGAGTAAAGCGGATTTGTTGCAGGTTGCGCCGTTCGTGGGCTTGCTCTATGGCCCAGACTATTTCGGGGATGACGTGCCCGACGGAAAAAAGTATCCGTTCCATTTCACCCTACACCACACCGATGACAAATACCCGTCACCGCTGCGTGCAGATTTCACCGACGCGCACCGGCAGGAAATAGCGGATATGCTTTTCGACTGGGCCGGGCAACGAAATGTAGAAGCCACGCAACTAAAAGGTGTGCCCTCAGATGAATGGATCACAAATCTTGTTGATGCAATTCGGCAAGCATAACCACACACCGCCCCTCTCGTTTCGGCGGGAGGGGCAAAGGAGAAGAACACAATGCACCTAGAGAGACAAGAACGCACGTTAGCAGTCGCCTTACAGGCATGGTTATCTAACACCTATGACAAACGCACCACCAAACAATTAAGGGTCGCCGCGTGGGGGCTTGACACCGACACAACGTTTTCGCTTTCCGTGGTCGCCCTACTCGCGCAGTTTGACGCCGTGCAAAAAATGGCGCGCGAGGTATTGAGCCGTGAGTGAGCGCGATACATCAAAATGGCCTGCGGGATTCGCGGGGTTTGATGATAGAGGCCGCGCCGTGTTTGTGCGTGGTAGAATGCGGGTTGCTGCGTGGATACCTGAGGAGCTGGACGGCAACCCCGACGCGCTGGCGGTTTGGTTGGGTAGTATCGAGGCTGCGTTCAGAGAATTAGACGATGACCGATAACGCCCTGCGCGCCGCCTATGCAGAACTGCGCGCCGGCGGCTTGTCTATACGCGACGCCGCCGCGCGGCTGAATGCCCATTGGCCCGACGGGGAGCCGTGGTCGTCTTCGTCCTGGTACGAATGGGCGCGTGGTAACGTCAAAATGAAACACCCCGCCCGCGTGGCGTTTCACAGATACCTGGGGCTGGATGACCCGGCGTTGCGGGTGTATATCGAGGGGGTGGGAGACGTTGAAATTTTGGTCTATAGTGAACGCCCGCGCGCTGCTGTTGTGTTTGGTGCCGAAACTGAGGGGGTGACACTGAGGCAGAATGCCTTGTCATACTCTATGAACGCCACGGAGACGATTTTACCGCGCGTTAACGTCCGACAGGTTGACGATAATGTAAAGCGGCGTAGGCGGCAAAATTTAACGTTTTCAGATTTGGGCCTTGTAGCCCGCCTTTCAGTCATCCGCGCGCGGCTTGGTTGCACGTGGAATGAGCTATTAAAAATCATAGTTGAAAAGTTGGAGGCAGTACAATGAAACTCAAGGAAATTGCAATCGTGATTTTGGCGCTTTTGGTGGTGTTGACAATCGGTGTTGTCATATACGGGCAGAATCGCCGCGCAAATGCTGACGTGGTGTGCCAAATGTTAGGGTTTGAGTATAGTTTTTTTAGCAATGGAGACGCGCACTGTATAGATGAAGGGGACGCCGTTTTACTAGGGGATTTCACAGGTAAGTAACCTATCATATTCAACAAAGGAGATTAGAAATGAATTTTTTACCAGATGTATCAGCAATGAACGTAATCGGAAAGGCACGCGGTAGCGCAAGCATATATGAAAAATATCGTGACGAAACCGCAATTATAGTTTTACACGATGGGCGTATCGTCGTACCCGAAAAGGTTTATAACCACCTCGGACGCCCCCTTCATATCAAGATTCTTGAGGGTGATGGGTGGCTTGTTTTCGAGGGTGGGGATGAATACGATTTTACTGTCCAGGGTGGCGGAAAGCGTGGGACTCCGTGCTTGCATTGCACTGGGGCTGCAAAAGGCGCGGGCCTTGTAAAAGCTGGCTTTAAGGCCATTTATGATGTGACACTGAAAGACGGGCGCGTATATCTGAATTGCGCGGCTCCGGCGTTGGAGTACATCAAGCATACCCGGATCGCACGCAAGCGCCGGGGATAGGCTATGAACTGAATGCAATATCCTATCATAGGCAGCGGCGAACGTTTCACCAAAGAGAGCGAGGTATCGCGAGTCATCATCCACGCGCTTTCCCTGCTGGCGTTCGTCGCTGTCGGCTTGCTCATTCTTTGGGTAGAAATGGCGTTAATAGGTCGGCTGATCGGCGTGGTGTTGGCCCCAGGCGCGTGGCTTTTGGGGACAATGTTCAAGCGCAATGAAAGCGACGGCATAAGCAACGGCTGGCTTGCCGTGTTCGTGGTCGGCGTGGTGTTGCTCGTTGTCGCAGTGATAGACCAACAAGCGCAAATCTGGCCGCCGCTGTGGTGGCAACTTGGAAACGGTAAAATGTGGATCGCGTGGGGCACGTCATCCGATGCGGTCCCGGCGTGGTTAGTTATGCCACGTTTTATGTTAGCTGCTGCGCTGGGGGCCTACTATCCCATTGTGATTCTGCCGGGCTGGAGGTTCACCGCAGAAATAATGTTCCCGCAATTGGCAAACGTTAAGTTTAGGCCGCTCACCCTCGAAGGGCTACACGTGCCGTTCTTTGGCGGTCTGGTTGAGCAACTCGAGGAGATGGTCAAAATGCAGCAACCCGTAGTGTACTCAGAGCGCCGCATTGCCAACGTTGACCCGGCGGAGGTCTCCCCAACCGGAGCAATGGCGAGTAGTCCGGCGCGTGGTGCGTCGCGGCTTGTGCGTATCGGGTCTGACATTGCCACAGAACAACAACTCGAAACGCTCGCCGTGGGGGTGTTGCGCGAGGGTCACAACCTATCACGTAACTACTGGACAAGCGTCGGACTGTTCACCGATGGCGGCTGGCGCGCGTTTCGTGATTGGCTTGTAGCTGGCCGCTATGCGTACCGGGTGGGTAACCTGTACAAACTGCGAGCCGTCGGTCGGCACTGGCTCGCAGAATACCTGCCCCCCACTCCGTAAACGTTGGTTGTCGTTGGTTTATGTGGGATTTAACCAACCAACCAACGATACCCAACCAACGGCGGCGCTTATTTTACTTTAGAGGTCGAAAGTAAAGGTATATGACATTTGTCACATTCGCCCCGGAATAATGTAATTTGCCCCGTTTATCTATTGACAATTATAGAGTTTTAGTGTATAATTGTATATAGATAGAGGGAAGCACTAGGCAAACCCTCACCCGCACACGAGGAGACAGAGATGAACGTAGATATTCGAGATGAGCAATTCAAGAGCAACCCCAACGCAATTTTTGTTTGTGGAAATTACGCGGAGCCATTTATGAGCCAGTTTCCAGGCTGCGGATATAGCGCAACCCCATACGCGATGAAGGCGCTTTTAATTGACGGCATCGTGTGGATTCCAGACCCGCGATATATCCGCAACACACCGAAGCGCGAACGGGATTACTCGAATTACCCGATGGTAGTTGCGAGAGTTCAGCCCCCATCATACGCAATCAAAGGGGCGGCCTAACCGCCGCCCCCTCTTCTAGAGTCTCCAACCTGATTGGGGATTCTCGAAGGGGCGCAAGGCCCAAAACATAACCTAGAGGAGATTTGAAATGAAATCAGTGTACGTTATTGAATGGGGAAATGGGAATACAGATGTTTTCGCAGATAGGGCTGAAGCGCTGTCCAGCTATGGCGCGGACTACAACAGAGATGATGATGCATTTAAATGGGCGCGTGATGGTGGAGAGGTTGTTTACTGTGGCGAGTTCGCTGATAATGTCGGCAATGGATACACCCACATGTCAGACGACGCTCGCTCAAAGCTCGGCCTGTAAACACCCACAACCGGGGCGACCGCGAGGTCGCCCCGGTAACTTAGGAGAAATGAGATGAAGTATAGGAAAATTTCACGACTTCAATTTGACGTTGGGCTTGATGCCACAGTGTGTGACATTGTCATCGTGTGCGCCAGTATTGAGCCAACACCGGGACCGCTCCCCGTATGCTCTGATATGGAGTTGTTACATCACCTTTACACGGAAAACGGCGACGTAAACAAAACCGTCACCAAAACGGCGCGCGAGTTAGGTGTCAATCGGTCGGGTATCTATGCACGCCGCCGTGTGTTGCTGGAAAAGCTACACGACATCCTCAGCGTAGAGTAAAACTAGAACAGAATAGAACATAACGTTACAGTTTTACGAGTTGGGGAATTTGCCCCTTAAAACCCTTGACAATTACAGAGTTATAGTGTATAATTGTATATAGATAGAGGGAAGCACAAGGCAAACCCTCACTAGAGCCTAAGGAGGCTAAAATGTTTAATTTAACTTCTTCCCTAGTTTTATCCGCTCTGCGGATGCACGGGATTGAGAATCCCAGCCCAGCGTTATCGCTGGATTTGGTAGTCGGTAACGACTCCGACGGATGGCCCGTTTATCGCCAGTTCGTAGCTGGGTCGCGGATGGTTAGCCAGTCCGGGAAGCTCTACAAGGTAGTAGGGTTCACCCGCGACGATCTGGTAGTAGTAGTGCAAGCCGGGTTGGAAATTGACCCCGCGATTAGCTCGGTAACGTTCGAGCCTGAGGGACTGGATTTCTTGAAGGGGACTTCGTTGGAAGCCTCCCGACACAAGGAGGGTTTAGTCTGGCTAGGGGCGGCCTAACCGCCGCCCCCTCAAAATAAGCACCCCCGCCATAGCCGGCGGGGGTGTTGTTATGCGGCATCCACGCGCCGCACGGCGTTTACTGTTATGCGGTAAACTGCATTAGTCGGCGTTGTGCCGCTGAAAAACTTGTCCGAGTTTTCGAGCAGTGTCAGGCAGTTAGTAACGTCTGCCGCCGTGATTCCCAGTGCCGCTACATCCTCATCAGTGAACGTTACACCGCTGTCGAAATATTCTTGTAGAACGTCCGGCCCGTTGTCCATTGTCTCAATTAGTTGTTGAACCCGGTATATAATTGATTGTGCTAGTGCTAGTTTGCTCATCGCTTCTAATGCCTCCGTTTGAGTTGCATAGTGTAATTTCTCCGTACCCGTCCATAGTATCCACGTGCCATCGCTTGATTCGTATATTCTCATAATTATATCCAAAACGTACTAAGAAAAACATTAAACGTGTGCGCGCCTGCGCTGCGCGTCATTGTCAGACCGCCACCCGCCCCCAGAGTTAGCGCGTACTCATTGCCCGCCCCATCATTGAATAGGTCAACCGACGATGCCGAGCTTATAAACCCATTGTTATTCTGCACCGTGTTGGTCGTGGTGTCCTCTACCATCGCATTGTACACCACGCCCGCCGATACGCTACCACCTGCGCAAATGGTAATAGATGCGCTACTAGCTGAAACCTTCGTGAACTGGATCGGTTGGTCATTCAGTATCCGCACATAGTCCGGCGTGCCTTCCTGAATCTCAATTAGGTTTTCGCCGTCAACTGAGATGTCGAAACTCTCCTCAGTCGTTTTCAGCGCGTCATCATTCAGCGTCACCGTGTCGCCGGTGCTGTTGACAATTCCAAATGTGGATACGCCGCCATCATCAACCGCATAAGTGCGTACGGTGTTGGCGGCTCCGGCCCCTGGCGCGCTCATTTCTTCATACTCCATAGCGCCGCCGCCGATGTCTAATGCTGTTGATGGCGAGGTCGTGCCGTTCATCCCTATTTTACCATCGCTCTCAATCCGCATGCGCTCCGTGCCGGTGGTTGTGGTTACGTTCGCCGCAGTGTATAGCCTAATTGTAGTCGCGGCATTCATCAAACTTGTACCACCGCCGATGAATAACGAGTTAAGCGCGCTATCTGCGTTGGCGTATATAATCGCCATCGGCTCTTGAGCGTTGGTGTAGTGATAGCAACCTACCCGCATTCGTTTTGATGTGCTGTTGGTGCGTGTTCCAAATGCGTTGGAGTCCGCGCCGAATACCGCCGACAATGACCCCGATGCCACGTCTAGTCCATAGTTTGTTCTAGGTGCCGATGTGGACCCGATAGATACCCCGCCCGCGTTGAAATAGGCTTGCACGTCGGCGCTTGCATAACTCCGAATGAGCGCGCCGACGGCCTCGGAATCGTCATACAATGTCAAATAGCCGCCATTGCCCGCAGACTCTCCCAGGCGTACCCGGTCATTATCACTGTCCCCGCTGTCTACGATAGAGAGGTAATCACCTGATAGCGCGATTGTGAGAGGATGGCCCGGCGCGCCGCCGGTGTTTATGCCAACGTCGGACCCGGTAAACTCGAAATATCCGGCGGTGTCCACAACTAACAACTCATTGCCAGATACGCCGAATGAGCCACCGTCTATCGTAAAATAGTCGTCCATTGTGATACGACCGCTGCCGTCACTCTCCAGTAGCGTGTTATGGTTTGCGGCCCCATCGTCGCTGCTGGTTATGGCGTGCG
>JAAEQF010000391.1 GCA_024231695.1 FCB group bacterium | reverse complement strand
GGATTTCCTCGGGGAGATTGAGGCGCCTTTCGGCGCCGTTGGGTCGCACACCGCAGAACTGATTGAATATTGGGAGGATCGAGATCACGATGGGCACTTTGAGCTTCACGTATTCGTCGACAATGCCGATCCATTCAGTAACCCGCGAATAGAAGAACTGGAGATCGACGATAACGCCGACGGTAAATATGAACGTCTACTGAGAGATGAGGAGGCCAGAGAATATTACCGGAAGTTGACAACACAAGATTCAATTGAGTAGGTGGTAATGTGACGACGGAGTAGTCAACAGCACTGGGCGGCCCCAAGAGAGTTTTCTTATAGACCATCTCTTCACGCTCGCCCCCGCGCCGAGTTCTTGATATTCCTGGAAGAGGTATTCTTGCTAACGTCACCATCAACCGGAGAGGTTCAACATAAACCCCGCACCGAACACATGGAGCACTCGATCGCCATGAGGACTTTCAGGAAAATCCACATTGTTGTCGCCATCGGCTTGGCTCTGGTCGGCGCTTCATATCTATACCTATTTCGCAAAAAATCTGTAGATAATCCCGCACTGGGAATAATCACCTACAAGTTCAAATGGGGAATTGGCAGAGCGATACTTGTTGATGCGAATCGCGATGGCATAAATGATGCCCGGGTTATTATTGCCGGAAGTTTTGGAGGATTTTGGACAAACGATCCGTCGCTTGAGCATTGGGAGTCATCCCGGTGCGATGGGTATTTTGATATTCATATAGTATATGAGCCTCCGGGTCATTTCCGGTCTCTTGAGCGCGATAAGGATCGCGATGGAAATTACGAGACAGTTCTTTACGACGCGGAGGCTCAAGCGTTTCTGCGCTCACTGTCGAGGCCTGGCTGCGC
>JAAEQF010000390.1 GCA_024231695.1 FCB group bacterium | reverse complement strand
GCCGAGGCCTGGAAGCAGGCCGGCAAACTATACACCATGGCCGGTCTGTCGGCCCGCGATCGCGACACCAAGCAGCAGCGTTTCACCGAGACTATCGGTTCCTATAAAAAGTATCTTGATTTGGCCCAAGACAGTTCCGACGGCGAAATCTTTTTCAATCTGGGCCGGGCTTATTTTAATCTGGGTGGTTTTGCCCCGGCCGATTCGGCCTTCGAATATGTGCTTTCTCTCGGCGACGTACCCAAAAATATTTATCTCTATTTGGGCCGGGGATATATCGGCGAAGAAAATTACGAGTTGGGCATACAGTACATGAAGCAGCATTTGGACTGGCTCAAGGAACAAGACACGGACTGGGAACCGGGTACTGCCGATGCCGATATTTTTCGGCGAATTGCTGATGGCTACAAGGCGCTGAAGGACAATGCCGGTTCGGCTGAGTTTTATGTAAAAGCGGCGGAATTGGACACTACTAACGCCCGTTATGCCGTTCAAGCGGCTGTTTCTTTTCATCAGTTGAAAGAGTATGCGGATGCATTGATGTATTATGAGCGGCGGATTGTTATCGGTCCCGATTCATGGAACATATACATGAATGCGGCGCTTTGCCAGCTCAACCTGGAAGATTTCGAGATGGCCATTGATTACCTGCTCAAAGTTGTGGAGCTCAAGCCGGATCATGCCAAAGCGTACGCCCTATTGTCCAACACCTATCTTGATCCGATGGCTGACTGCGAAAAGGGTGTGGAGTGGACCACCAAGTTGTATGATCTGGACACCACGAATTGCGATGCGCTCAAGAGTCTCGGTTTCGCCTATTTTGCCGGAGCCTGTCCACCGCAGTACCTGACGGCGGTGACCAAGTTTAGAAAAGCATTGAGTTGTTACAAGGCCAAGGGGATGGATAACTGCGGCAACACCGATTTGATTGTCTATATCGCCCAGGCTTATCATTTGTATGCCGCCGAAATGGCCGAGGCGGACAAGAAGGATGAATCCAAGAAGCACTTTAAAAACGCCTATGACTGGTATCAAAAATGTTTGAAATGTGATCCCGGCAATGCCGAATGCAAGAAAGGCGTTAAGGATACGGAGTTCGAGTATTAATTTGGCTCGGTGTTAACTCCGGGATTGGTTTCAACGGGAGAATATATGGCTGAAGGAGAGAACAAGTCCCAATCATTTGGATCTTCGGATGAGCGGTTCAAATATGTTGGCTTTGATGTATTTCCTGGAAAACTGGGAAATATATTTAAATCCGATAAGGAACGGCAGTCGCTCATTCAGAAGGTTATGGGCAAATTTAACCGAAGCGAAGGCGAGGTCCGCGATCGCTGTACCCTGATTGAGGAACGGATTTCCAAACTGGAACAGGGTTTCTTGACGGCGGCGGCGGTGGTTATGATCCTGGCCCTCTTTTTACCGTGGTTTTCTGGATATGTCGAAGTTACCACTACAAAACAGGTTCCGATTGAGGAAGTTCAGGCGGCGGCCGTTGCCGATTCCACTGCGGTTACATCCGATTCGGCGGCAACAGCCGGTTTGATTGATTCAGTGGCGACTGGAGATATTCCGGCCGAGCCCGCGACGACCGAACCTGCCGGCAATGATCTGGTGGCGGCCGGGGAAGGAGATGCTGTTGATACCGCAGTCGTGGCGGGAGCAACCGAAACTCCGCCGCAAGGATTTCGGACGGTTACCGAAGTTACACACGAACCATATTCCATCACTGGTTTCGGAGCATTATTGTCGCTTGGCGAATACGGTTCGATGGTCTTTTCCAGCGGGATAATTCTGGTTTTGACCGGTGTTTTGATGATCGTCTATTTCCTGAGTTGCCTCGGATTGGGCGCCTATAACCTTTACCTGTTGTTTGGAATCAAAAAACCGACGGCGGACGAACGAGCCCTCTTTCTGAAGAACAAACTGCGTTTCAACTGGATACCGGTTTATATCTGGCTGGCAATGCTGGTGTTGTCGATGATCGGAGCCAATTATGGATTTGATTCCGAAGGTATGGTGAATCAGGTGGGTGATTCCTACTCGGTTGCGTCGTTTCTCGGATTAACTTCGGCTGGCATATATGTGGCCCTGGCCGCGTTTCTGGTAGCGGCTATGAAGGGTAAAGAGATTTAGAAAACAATAAAAAAAGTTAGAAATAGATAGTGGAGGATTTGAGACAGTGAAACAGACAATTTTCGTAACCCTGAATACGCTGATTTCGTTTGGCCTCGCCACGTTTATCTTTGTGGTTATTTTCGGTGGAGCCGAAAGAGGTACCATTCTGCATACCTTGCATGAAGGCGGCCCTCTGGTTGTTATTTTAATAGCCATTCTGTTGATGCTTATTGCTTTTGTTATCGAACGCTTCCTGTCACTCCGTGTGGCCCAGGGAAAAAGCTCGGTCCAGGTCTTCTTTAAGAACCTGATTACGCACCTGCAAGGCAACGATTATGAATCAGCTCTGGCCGCCTGCGACAAGCAGCGTGGCACCACGGCCAATGTCCTGCGGGCCGGAATCGAACGTTACATGCGGGTCAAAGATAGTTCCGACTTGGGCATGGAGAAGAAAATCGCCGATACTCAGACGGCTATCGAAGAAGCCAACGCTCTTGAAGGACCGCTTCTGGAACGAAACCTGATCGCTCTATCGACTATCGCTTCGATTGCCACCATGGTTGGTCTATTGGGGACAACGATCGGTATGATCCGCGCTTTTGCCGCGACCGGTCATACGGCCGGTGGCGTTATCGATGCCCAGGCTCTGGCGCAGGGTATTTCCGAAGCACTGGTTAACACAGCCGGCGGCTTGGTCTCCGGTATTCTGGGTATTTTCTTTTACAACTTCTTTGTCAACAAGGTTGACGCTTTCAATTACACGACTGACGAAGCCACTTATGAAGTACTCCAGTTGTTGAAAGCCAAGGAGGTTTCGAAGTAAATGAAGATTAAGAAGAAAAGACGCGTCAGAATCCTTATTGACATGACGCCGATGGTAGATATTGCCTTTCTTCTTCTAATTTTCTATATGGCGACCACGCAGTTCAAGCCGCCAGAGAAAAAGAAGGTCGAATTGCCGTCGTCCCATTCGCAGATTTCTCTGCCGGATAAGGACATTATCAATGTGACGGTGACTTCGGAAGATTCCATCTTTGTTGACTATATCGTCAAGGAGATGGTAACCATTGACGGCAAAGAGATTTCGCAGCCGGTCCGCATATACGACGAGGCGACTCCTTCTAATGTCGGCAACTATATCAACGGCGCTCGAGTAAGAAACCCGCGTGCATTTTTGGTCATCAAGGCGGATCGCGGATCCAGCTTTGGGGCTATGGAAAAAATTATGAAAACGCTTCAGGAACAGAACCTGAGCCGTTTCCAAATTGTTACCAATATAGAACAAGATTTGTAAAGGTGGTGAATAGATATGGCTGGAGCACCAGTCGGAGGTGACCGACCAAAACGAGGCAAAGGCGGCGGACTAAGACGGCCGAAACGTCGTATCTCTATTCTTATCGATATGACGCCGATGGTTGATATTGCTTTTCTGCTTCTGATCTTCTATATGGTCACAACGGTATTTTCAATGCCCCAGGCGATGGAGATCAACCTTCCGCCCAAAACGGAAGAAGATGAGATTCTCAAGATCAAGGAATCGAATGTTCTCATTTTGCATGTCGATGAGAAGGATCGCTATTATTGGAATGTCGGCCGCGATCTGCCGATTCCGATGAGAAGTGATTCGCTGAGGACTCTTTTGGTGGACGAGAATAAAGCCAACGCCAAGCTGAACACCCTGTTGATTATTCACGAGGATGCCCGTTACGAATCACTGGTCAATGTTCTCGATGAGATCGACCTGATTGAACGTTCATTCAATGCCAATACCGCTCGCGAATTTGAAGTAGAACTCAGGGATTTTCTGGATCCCAGGCATGATCGAGCCGCGGAGTTTAAGGCCAAGAAATTCTCTTATCGTTACGCCATGGCGCCCTGGGAAGATCGTGATTCCCGGATGATCGAGCGGGTTTTGTCCCTTGAAGGGGGTGAATAATATGGCTCAGGTAATTAATTACCCGTATGGCGCTTTTGAAATGAAGCGAACCTATCAGAAGAACATGCTTCTGGGCAGTGCGGCCACGGTTCTTCTGACGATTTTGATTATCTTCACGGTCTGGCTGTATAAAGTCATTACCTATGAAGAGATCGGTGAAGCCAGAAATGTTATTCGCATCAAAACCATCGCGGAGCTCGGCGCGCCCCCGTCACTATCGGCCAAACCGCCGCAAATCGATATCTCCAAACCGAAGGTCACGGCTCCCAAAGTCGGTATTCCGACGCCGGTAGCCGATGACGAAGTGGTTGACGAGGATATCGTCATTGCTTCGCGCGAGGAATTGCAAGAGATCAACGCTCCCATATTTTCCTCCGAAGATGGTTCCGGAACCGAGTTGCTTATCGACATCCCCGAGGAAGACTATATGCCTTCGCCGGATGAATTCGTCGCGGTAGAGATACAGCCGGAGCAGATATACGAAGAAGTACCCGAATATCCTCGACTGGCTATGGCAGGCGGATTCACCGGGTATGTGATTGTTCAGGCTTATGTGGACAAGAATGGCAACGTCAAGAAAGCCCAGGCGATTAAGTGCAGCCGTGAAAATATGGGTTTTGAAGAAAAAGCTGTCGATGCCGCTTACAAAAACAAGTTCCGCCCAGCTATTCAGAACGGAAATCCGATCGGTGTTTGGATTTCCTATAGAGTTCAGTTTACGTTAGAGAAAAACTAATGACGCTTTGGAGAGGGGAAACCCTCTCCAATTTCTACCCCTATGCGGAACCTCCGCCGGGTTTTCGCGAGTACTACACATCCCTCACACCGTAGCGCATAAAAGGAAATGACGCATATACCGCCGGGCTTTATCGCCTGCGGACTATCCTGCCGGGAAAGAAGGAAGGTTGATTTATATGAACCTTTGACTGGAGGGTTATATGTGCCGGTTCGTTAAAGCGCAACTTCGAAATATCATCAATACCTCGCCACCGTCGGATAGTTCTACCCTGTCCATATCCGGTGAACACCTCCATGCCGTCGGTCTGACCGCCCTTTTGACCGTCATGGCGATCCTTATGACGCTGGTCATCTATATGGCTGTCTCCGGTCCCTTGGCTCCAACCGTGCCGGAAACGGATAATACAAGTTTCAATGGCCGCACACTCGTGTGATTTAGGCAGGCGGCGGCGGAGCCACACACTAGTGTGTTCTTGGCTGTCGGTGGCGGAGCCACACTTTGACTGACGTGTGTACGACCAAAGCCCGGTGTGAGGCCGAAGGCCGAACCAAAAACAGGCTCTGCCTGCGAGGCCGAAGGCCGAACCGAAAACACATGAATATGTGTCCTCCCTTGTTAGTATTACGGGGGGCGAGCCGCTGGGGCCGCCCCCTCCTTCAGCGGCAGGGCCGCTTCTTGGCTTACGCGTGGATGACCTGATTTTTGAAAACCAAAGCAGGCGAGCGTGTGCGGGCGAAGCCCGCCAAAAACGGCCATCGGCTGTGGGTTCGATTCAAAAAGCCAAATATCCCAAATTATCTGTAAGTGTCGGCTGTGTAGAGGATAAGAGGATGGGTTCGTTTTGGGTTCATTCATGTTTCCTAAGGCATTGCCGCTCTTCGATTGCCGCGTTGATAACCATAAGCCGGCCCCTCGGCAAGGCAATCCAATACTTCCGTTGTCATTGCGAGGAGTCCCGCGATCAGCGGGACGACGTGGCAATCTCAGGCCTTCATACATATGGTCATACACTTGCTGGAAATATAGTGCTCTTAATAGGTTGTCACACAGGGGCGTATGAGAGATTTGGCTTTGGTTGCTCATTTTTAGGGGGTCCCCACACACTCGTGTGTTTTTGGCTTTTTGGGTTCGTTTGACCGTTTTTATGTTTTCACCGCTTTTTCGCTTACGCGTGAATAATCTAATATCTGGGTAACAGCAAGGGAACATGCTGATTAGGGTAATATGAGATTCTCGCTTATTTTCTCGTCCAGGCATATTTATAGGCTCATCGTCATGTTTTTTATTATAGCAGGCTGGCCCGGAATCAGGGGTGAGGTTGTAGTGATTTTGTGAATTTGTGATTGATAGCATGGATCAAGTTATAGAATTTGTCTTTACTTTCGTAAATACGAATATTATATAAATATAGTGCAGGTCATCAGTTCAGCAGAACAAAAATATAAACCAACCAGAAAAGTTCGGCTTCGTCGGATTAGTCTGGGACGGGCCACCGTCGGTCCTTGAAATGCTCAAAATTTATTTGGAGCAAAATGACGGAGCTATTTTAAATTGTGAGGGACGGTAATGGCATATCAGGCTGATACAATAGCGAATGTAATCAAAAATCGAATAAACGATAGATATTTCCTGCCTGCAATTCAGCGCGAGTTTGTTTGGCAACCGGAACAAATATCAGCTCTATTTGATTCCCTTATGAGGAAGTATCCTATTAGCTCTTTTCTTTTTTGGGAGCTTGAAGATGCCAATCGTGAGAAATGGGAAGTCTACAAATTCATTGATAATTTTCACCAAGGCGGAACGCACAATGAATTGGCAAATTCCGACGGCGTATCACAATTGACTCTTGTTTTGGATGGCCAACAGAGATTGACATCACTTTTGATAGGCCTAAGGGGCACCTATACCACAAAAAAGAAATACAAGAGATGGGATAATCCGGACGCGTGGATGAAGCAAAAGTTATATATCGACCTGTTGAAAGATTCTCAGATCAGTGAAAACAATGGGGAATTGGGAATTCACTATGGATTCAAGTTCTTTGAATGCCCGCCTGAGAATTCAATCAAGAATTATTGGTATAAGGTTGGCTCGATTCTCAATTATGACAACGAAGATTCTTTTGATGAATTTGTAATGGAGACAAGGGATAGTCTTCCTGATGATACTACCAAAGCACAATTACGAATATTTGAAAAAAACCTGAAACGGTTGAGAGAAGTCATCTGGAAAGAAGATGTCATTTCATACTATACAGAGCATGACCAAAATTACGACAGGGTTCTTGATATTTTCGTAAGAGCAAATGAAGGCGGCACAAAACTAAGCAAGTCCGATTTATTACTCTCTATGGTAACTTCCAAATGGGGTGAGGTTAACGCTAGGGAGGAAATCTATGGTTTTGTTGATCGGATAAATAATGATTTAGCTCACAAGAACAATTTCGATAAAGATTTTATTATGAAATCATGCCTTGTGCTAACTGATTTACCGGTTCAATACAAGGTTGAGAACTTCAATAACACAAACCTTGAAGCAATCTATGCGAACTGGAACAACATAAAAGACTCCATCGTACGGGCACTAAAGCTTGTTAATTCGTTTGGGATTGACCGGGATACGCTTACAAGTGCTAACGCTTTAATTCCAATTATCTACTACTTACTTCAAAGACCCTCGATTGATTTGCTGGGCTCAACACCTTTTGATGTCTCAAATAGCTCTGTCGTAAGACAATGGCTATCTATGGCTTTATTGAATAATGTATTTGGGGGGACTTCTGATAATCTTCTCCGCGACCTTAGAACGATTCTGGCAAAACATAAGGACTCAGCTGACTTTCCAATTGATGAAATGAATGCAGAGATAGCCAAATCGGGTCGTTTCGCACGATTTGATGATGATTCTATTGACAGATTTCTATCAATTACATATGGACGACAGATCACTTTCCTAGCACTAACGTTATTATATGATGATAACAACTGGGGTGTATTGACTAATCATCAGGATCATATTTTCCCTCAAACATTATTCAAACCCATGAGGCTCAAAGATGCTGGATATAACGATGAGGCAATTGAGAAATATCAGGCATTATTTAACAGACTTGGTAACTTGGAGCTTCTCAAGGACAATGAGAACATTGAGAAGTCTGGAAAGGAATTCAGTGACTGGATTACAACCAGAGATGAGACATTCAAAGCCAGGCATCTGATACCTGATGATTCAGAGCTATATAAATTGGAGAATTTCGAGAAATTTTTGGATGGTCGTGAACAACTGATTACCGAGCGATTGAGGAGTTTCTTCAAAATAGATGAAAAGAAGGAAGCTGAGCACGTTTAAGAGAAGACAACAGCCGCATAAGCGAATACTACAATTACAATAAAATGGAAGAATACTACCCCTAAAAAACATGATACCGCACCCATTGGGTGCGGGTAATGAAGAATGAACTGCCGAAATATCTTTACAGGCAATTGCGCTATTCCTACTTCTTAAGTACTTGAAATAAACACAGCAGATCGATTCATTTAAACCCACCCAATGGGTGGGCTACCAGTTGGTTTCTATTTTGTGCCGGAGTATTTAGCCGATGGCGAGTAACGGGTGTCTTCTCCGGGTCGGGGAACCCGGTGGCGGAGCCACTTCTTGGCTTCGCCAGTATGACCAGATGCATTTCTAATTCCTGATTACAATATAGTATCCAGCCTCGATAATTAGCGGCTATATATTGTATTATCCAATAACCCTCTACACATCATATTGATATGATTGGATTATTTTGAAAAAAGCTTAAAACCTGCTTGACAACTGCACAAATGTGCAGTATATTCTCCTCGCGACCGATAATATCAACTAAAGGAAAAACAATGCTCTTTGATTATAACAACCCGCGGCGAATTGTCTTTAAAACCAAACAGTCCGCCTCCAATCAATGCGGCCGACCGGTCCCGGTTAAAGACGCCATGCAAGCATATGACAGCATCGAGAATAGAGCGCATCGTTTGACCGAGGCGGGAACCCACCCCGGCGGGGTGGGCCACAACTCGGTTTCGGTAGCGATTCTGACCAATTGCCCGGAATGCGGCGGGTACCTGGTGCGGATGGGGTACTGTTTTTCCTGCATGATGTGCGGCTGGGGAGCCTGCGGCTGACAGGGGCAATAGCCCCTTTTTGGCTTACGCGTGAACAAGCAGAGCTTGTTTTTGGCTTACGTGTGGACGGGCGGGGCCCGCTTTTGCCTGCGCGTGGATGAGTTGAGTTTCTGTAGCTGTACAGGGAGAGATGATGAGGAAAAAACTGGCTAAATACGATCTGCCGGAACCGATTGTCGCTTCGTGGGAGAAACGGTTCGAGGGGCGGTTGTTGCCACTTCAGTATCGGGCGGTCGAGGAGTATGGTTTATTGGACGGCCAATCGCTTTTGATTTCGGCGCCGACCTCATCGGGAAAGACTTTTTGCGGCGAGTTGGCGATTGTTCGGGCGGTACAAATGCGCAAGAAGGCGATATTTTTGGCGCCACTCAAGGCTATCGCCGAGGAAAAATATCGGCAGTTTGAAGACTGCTACGGAGAGTTGGGTCTGCGGATTATCATCTCCACTCGCGATCATCCTGAACATGACGCCGACGCCGAAAACGGGCGGTTCGATATTGCCGTCATGGTTTATGAAAAATTCAATTCGCTGATGCTGACCAATTTCGATCTAATGGGGCAGGTGCAAACGCTGGTGATCGACGAACTGCAGATGCTGGAAGATCCGGTTCGCGGGCCTCGGCTGGAGTTAGTCCTGACCAAACTTCTTTACAGTCAGTACAGTCCGCAGATCATAGCTTTATCGGCCGTTTTAGGCGAGGCGGCCGAGTTGGCTCAGTGGCTGGGAGCGCGGTTGCTTTCGGAAAAGAACCGCCCGGTGGAGCTTTGCCGGGGTGTGGCCGCGGGCGGGAAGTTTTATTATCGCTGTCATAATTCGGGGGAGACCGGCGAGGAAGAATTCAAAGAAGGCGAGGATACCGGCGGGGCGCTGTTTGAGAATATGCAGGAAATCCTTGAGGCCGGCAATCAGGTGTTGACCTTTCTCAAGTCGCGCCGGGAGACGGTGGAGATAGCTCGCCGTTTTGCCGAATTCGCCGGGCTGGAACCTGTACCGGAAAATAAAAGCTTTTTCGATAGTCGTTTGATAGACGAAGAACCGACCTCGCTTTTGGATAATTTGCGCAGCCTTCTGGCCTGCGGGGTGACTTTTCATAATGCCGACCTGACGGCTTCGCAGAGAGCCGTGGTCGAGGAGGGTTGCCGGGCCGGGCTGATCCGGGCGATTTTTGCCACGACCACGCTTTCGACGGGGATCAATCTTCCAGCGGCGACAGTTTTTATCGAGGCTCAGAAATACCGCCGCCAGGGCTATACCGGTCGTCCAGGACTGGAGCCTTTATCATGGGCCGAATACGAAAGTATGTCCGGCCGGGCGGGGAGGATGGGCTGGACCGGAGACGGAACCGAATCGGGGCGGGCCGTTTTGTTCGCCTCCAATGAACTGGAAAAATCGATACTCTGGGACTATTATATCGACCGCCGCCCGGCTCCCCTGAAATCACATCTGGCCTCACGCGACACCGCCGATATCCTGGTCGATCTGTTTGCCTCGGAACTGGTGAGTAGTCCCGATGAGGTTCAGGAGCTACTTTTACGGACATACTATGCTATTGGTAAAGATAATTGTAACAACATACAACAAGAAATAAATAAACAACTACTTGAAGGTGGTTTTCTGAGTGGTCAGGGTGGATCATATACGGCCACGCCTTTGGGGCAGGCCGTGGCCATCACCGGACTCAGTGTAGCCGGAGCCGTCTATCTGACGGCAAGTGATGAATTGTTTAGGGCGGCCGGTGATCGGCAGTTGCTTTATCATCTTCTGCATGCTCCGGATGGGCGGGATATTTACCTGCCCGGTGGCGGGCGGAGGTTTGTCGGTGGGGACCAGATCTTTTTGGACGGCGGGGAAGACGAGCCGTTGTTGCGCGATCTGGCCTTGTTGCGACGGGAATTAACCGTCGATGAAACGAACCGGTTGCGTTTGACCTGGGTGTTGACCGACTGGATGGGGGGGATGTCGGGGCTTGATATCGAGAACAATCATAATCTTTATTTAGGGCAGATGGATAATCTGGCCCGCCAGACTGCTTGGTTATTGTCCTCGGCATCGTCGGTCATCAAGGCTCATGACCGTTTCTGCCGTTTACCCGAACGGTTGGAGGAGCTGGCTTTTTCGGTCGGGGCCGGGCTTCCGTTTGATCTCCGGAACATTCACGGCGATCTGGGCGAGCTGCTTTTTCGGGCCGAGTTTATCCGTTTGCGCAAGGACGGTATAACTGAGGCGGAGCAATTGCTGGACGCCGGGATGACCGTTTTAGGGCAGTTGATAACCTCACCAGAACGCCTTCATAAAATCGAACAAAAACTATGTAAAATAAAGGAGTCAGAAATGTATGCCAAGGGAATCAAGTTTGCCGACGCGGCTATGCTGCCGCAGTCAATCGAAATCGACGGCACTCCCGTTCGGGAGCGGTTCGTCGTGCGTATCAACGGCCAGACGATCAAGTTGACCGGGAAGTCGTTCAAGTACCTTGTTAGTCTGGCATGGTCACGCTTAACCAAAGACAATGGATGGCTTTACAAGGAAGAATTAGAGCAGGGCTTTAATCAGTCTCGTTATCTCTACCGGTTACGTCAGGAGATCGGCCGGGACTTTTTGCCCGACTGGCCTCTTTATGAGAACAATCGTTCCGGCTATTATCGGCTAATGATTGATCGGGATAGAATCAAGGTCAACCTCAATGCGCTCAAGGATATTCCTGATTTCGAGATTCAGCGGATGGCTTCGGATTTGGTGCCGCTTATGACCAGCTAAAGGGAATGAGCATTTAGTCATTTTTACCGTTCTGTTGACAAAAGCGGCAATCTTAAGTAATCTCTATTGAGAAAAGGGTGTATAAGCCGATAGAAGAGTAAAGATGACTATGATAATAAAGTCTCATAAACATTTGCCGCTTATGACCTCCGATACCGAGATGGTCCTTCCGGTTCTGCCGATGAGATCGGGAATCGTATTTCCCGGTGAAATCGATACCGTTCAGATAGGACGCAAGGGGAATCTGGCTTTAATGCAGACGGTTTCCAGCGCTGATAATCTGCTGGTTTTGTCCTTTGCACCGAAAGGTATTAAAGCGGGAAGCCGCAGCAGTTTGTCTCAGGTGGGGGTGCTGGCTCGGGTACAATCGGTCAAGCCGGCTATGGGTGATTCCCGCATGGTGACGCTTGAGGGCGTCCGGCGGGTGGCCTTGACGGCTGTCAAAAAGTCAAAACCTTTCTTAGTCGCCTCTTTGGCCGAACTTGATATTCCGACCGATGGTCATCGACAGACCAAGAAGCGGATCGCCGAGATTATTGAGTTGGTGTCGCATCTGGTTTTATTGGATGACCGCTACACGGATGAGGTCACTTATACCCTGGAAATCAACAAATCCGCTCCGGCCACTTTTGCCGACCGGGTGGCTTCGATAATTCACCTACAATTATCCGACAAGCAGGAAATATTGGAGACGATTCATATTCCGGAACGTCTCGAATTCATCATCCACCTGCTTAAGGAGGAGGTGGAAAAGATTTCACTTTCGATTCAGATTAACAAACGGGTCAATAGATCGCTTGAGAAGAAAAAAAGAGACGGTTTCCTGCGTCAGCAGTTGATGGAGATTCGCCGGGAATTGGGCGAGGAATTCGTAGAAGCTGACTTTTCTCGCCATTACCAAAAACAGATCAAGGCCAACAGGTCGTTACCGGCCAGTGTCGCCAGCCGTTTGAATTTCGAGGCCGGCCGATTAAAACACCTGTCCTCCTCTTCCAATGAATACGGTTCCACCCAGAATTATCTCGATTTGATGCTATCGCTTCCATGGGAGGTATCCAAGTCGCCTAAGTATGATCTGGTCGAGGTCGAAAAGGTAATCAACACCGAGTATTACGGTTTGGAGCGCACCAAGGAACAGGTGCTTGAATATCTGGCGGTTCGGCAGATGAGCAAGGACACGAAGGATATGTCGATTTTGTGCATGTCCGGCGCGGTCGGAACCGGCAAGGCTTCTTTAGTCAAGGCCATTTCCAAGGCGATCGGCCTTCAGTTCGTCCGTCTCAACGGCACCAGTTTGACCACCGTCGAGGATATCAAGGGTTTCAACCGCACCGAAATCGGGTCGGAGCCGGGGCAATTGGTTAAGGCGATAAAAAAGGCCGGCTCGTTCGATCTGGTTGTATATTTGGAAGATATGGAATATGTAATCGAATCGGAGGATAGTAACGCCCTGCTGGCTTTATTGGAAGTGGTCGATCCTCGTCATAACATCGAGTTCACCGATTCCTTTGTCGGTCTGCCGCTCGATTTCTCACGAATCCTGTTTGTTTTGGGCGTATCGTATATCGACGAATTTCCCGAGCCATTCGCTCATCGTTTGGAATTGGTGGAGATGCCCGGTTATATCGAGCGGGAAAAAATTGCCATTGCCAAGAAATATATCCTGCCCAAGCTTTACAAACGGCATGGTCTGACCCGGACAGAACTGAGATTCAGCGAGAAGGCTTTGACCCGGATCATCCGTCAGTACACGATGGAGGCCGGTCTGATAACTTTGCAACAGCAATTGGAGAAGATATTCCGCAAGGTTACGCGCAAGAAAGCTTCATGCCGTGACTGTCGTCATTCTTTGACCGATGCCAACGTTAATGAATTTCTGGGGACGCGCCAATATATTCCGGAGAAGGCTATGCAGCGGCCCGAGATCGGTGTGGCCACCGGCCTGGCCTGGACCGGCGCGGGCGGCGATTTGATGATGATCGAAGGTTTGAAAATGAAAGGCACTGGGCAGGTCATGTACACCGGCTCGCTGGGTGAAGTGATGAAAGAGTCGATTCAGGCGGCGCACAGTTTTGTCCGAGCCCGAGCCGAAACTCTCGGCATCGACCACAATGATTTCGTCAATTTCGATATCCATATTCATTTTCCAATGGGGGCTATACCGAAGGACGGTCCCTCGGCCGGTGCGACCGTTTCGTTGGTAGTGGCCTCAATCATGGCCGAACGTCCGATTCGTCACGATATTGCCGTGACTGGTGAAGTGACCCTGCGCGGAAAAGTGTTGTCGGTCGGCGGTGTCAAAGAAAAGGTTTCGGCTGCCTATCGGGCTGGTATTTACACTATTATTCTACCCAAGGAAAACGAAAAGGACCTGAAAAACCTTCCTCAGGAAATCGCCCGGAAAACAAAATTCATCTTCATTGAAAACGTGGATGAGTTGTTTGAGAAGGGCCTTCTTGAATTTACCCCGTCGACTTATACTCTCGAAAAGATATTCGCTGAAGAGATCGAGAATGCCCGGGGTCGAAACAAGGGTGCCGACAAGAGGCCCGGGAAGAAGACTCGGAAGAAGAAATCGGCCAAGTAGAAATCAGTTGACATTGCGGACATTTCGTATTACTATATGACTTGATAAGTTTTGATTACTTTCCCGGAGGAATTTATGCGTTTGGTAACCCTTCTTGTGTCATTTGCGGCTGTGTTGCTTTTTGTATCCGGAGCGATTGCCGGTAGTGGATCCAAGGCGGATTCACTAATTGTAGAGAATGTGACAGTAACCAAAGGCGGTACAGTGGCCGTCAAGATTGATTTTGTCAACACTATTGATTTGGGTGCGGTAACGGTTCCGCTGCGAGTGAAGAGCAAGGGAACGACGATAGATTCTGTCTCGTTTTCCGGCGGCCGTTTGGAATATTTACGCGCTAAACCGGTGACCATTGCTGAGGATAAGGACATGGTTGTATTCGGCGCCATCTGTATGACCGAAGCTTATATCGGACCGGGGCGAGGGCATTTGGCAACGGTTTACCTTACTGTCCCCGATGCAGTTATGGGTACTCCAATTACCATCGATACAGTTACTGTCCATCCGGCGACACTCTTGTTCACCAAGTCCAATTCTCTTTCCTATGTTCCTCATTTTGTACCGGGCCTGATCGGAGCGGCCACGCTTCCGGAAAGCGACAGCACCAAGTAAAAGAATCACTCTGATCCGCAGGCCATTCTCGGCCTGCGGATAATATCGCTTGACACATCGCATTGATCCCCTTATTTTTAATTATACTTATAGTCAGGTGGGTTTACGTACTACTGTGCAGCCCGTTTAATTGCCTTGCGATAATACAGACTAAGGACAGGAGGGACTTTATGCTTAACAGGATGTTTTGCTGTCTTGTGATTATGCTGGTTATTGCCGCCGCCGGTACGAGCCGCGCGGAGGACCCGTTGGAACCCGATACAATTATCGTCGAAACTGTGACCTGTGATGCGGGGGAGACGGTAATCGTTCCAATCAATTTTTTCAATGATGAAGAATTGGCCGCATTGACTATTCCCCTGACTTGGGATTCCCCGGATGTGATCCTCGATTCTATTTCATTCTCCTGGTATAGCCGCGTGCGATATATAAAAACCAAACCGGATTCGATAGATAATGCGAATCGAACCATTGTTACCGGCGCAGTTGTGGTTATGGAGGCTTTTGTTCAGCCCGGAACAGGCCTATTTGGCGAATTGTATTTTTCCGTTCCGCCGGGGACGCCCGATCAAATTGTCAATATCGATACCGTAACCGTGCCGCCGGCGGCCTATCTCCTACTGGCTAAGGCTAACGGTACCACTTTTTTCCCTCAATTCGTCGCCGGCAAGATTCTAATTGGCGATCCGCCTTTGCCTGCCCATATAGAATTGTCTCCGCCATTGATGACGTTTGAAGGTGTAACCGGTTTCCCCAATCCATCGGCGCAGACCTTGACCATAGACAACGGCGGAGAACTTCCCTTGGAATGGACATCCTCTTGGTCTTCGGGCTGGCTGTCGGTCAGTCCTTCATCCGGCACGGCCAAATCCTACAGTTCCATCCGACCGGATATATCCGGCTTAAGCGACGGACTATATTACGATACGCTAATCATATCCTGTCCCGATGCCGACAATAGTCCCCAATTATTCCCGATTACGCTGGAGGTATCCACTCTCCCGCCGGAGATCAAATACTCGCCGTCTAATTTTATTATCTCGGCGGTTCTGGGCGCAGGCAATCCCGATGATCGGTATCTTCAAGTCTGGACTGATGTAACCGGCAGTGAATTAAACTGGACCGTATCCAACTCCTCCGGCTGGCTGACTCTGTCGCCAGCTTCCGGCTCTCCGCCCGATTCAGTGGCTTTGCAATTTGATCTGACCGGCCTACCTTTCGGGATCCATTACGACACAATCATGATTTCCGATCCGGACGCGACGAACAGTCCTAAATATGTCCCGGTTACGCTGCAGATCGTTTCCGATTTGCCGGTACTTGACATCCCCGATACGGTGCATGTGATTGTGGAGACGGGAACTACGGTCAGCCCGACGGTCTTTACCGTGGCCAATTCAGGGGAGGGAGTGTTGACTTTCTCTGCCACTGAAGCGAGCGCATTGATTACCGATATAACTCCTTCTTCGGGGACGGCGCCTGAAGATATTTCGGTCAGTTTCAAAACCTATCCGCTCAGTCCGGGAAATTATTATGATTCCCTTTTGATTACATCGCCGGAGGCGATCAACTCACCTCAATACATCGTCACTCATTTGTTTGTGGCCGATGATCCACCTCAGCTTTATGCCGGCCCCCCTGAGATTGAATTCAACTATTTTGAATGCTGGCAGGGGATCGAACCCGATTCAGTCTGGAACACACTGCAGATTCACAATCTCGGGACGGGCTTCATGCTTTGGAATTTGAGTTTTAATTCCGACTGGCTTCGGGCTTCGCAGATGTCGGGAATAAACAGTGTCGCCGTCAACTTGACTCTTGATCCGAATCTGGATTTACCTCTTGGTCAATATGTGGATACAATTACCGTCACTGCTGATTTTGCCCAGCAGTCGCCGCGGCAAGTAGTGGTCACACTGAATATCGTTCCCGGTACGGAAACACCTGTGATGGTTATCAATGAATTGAAGGTTGATATGACTGCTCAGGAGGTTTTCGGTGCCGTTCAGGATAACCTGATCGCGGTTGTTATGGTTCGCAACCAACATCCCGGGTGCATGGATTTCTGGTTTGAGGAAGAAATTCCCTGGCTGGTTTTCGATGAGGATGTCCCCTGGATGCCCTACGTTGATTCGATCGGGCAGTCGGTGGAAGTGCCTGTGGCCCGGATTGATATCGGCAGCTATACATACGGGACCTATACCGATTCGCTGTTCATTCATTCGTCTTCGGCCAGTAACGCGCCGATCAAAGTTGATGTTAGTCTGTCAGTGTGGAGATTGCGGGGCGATTATGACTGGTCCAATGCTATCAACGTCGGCGATATTGTCCATGCCATCAACTATGTCTTTAAGGGCGGCCCAGGGCCGATGCCGGAATTGTATGTTGGAGACGTCAATTGTGACAATCAGGTCAACGTGGCCGACATAGTTTATTTAATCGATTACGTTCTCAAAAACGGCGATCCGCCTTGTGGTAATCCGGGCACGTTCTAATCCGATTTAGGGGTTGTCGATGTAATACTCGGCAATCCCTTTTTTTTATCCCCTGCCGGTAAATAATCTTTCGGGCGGGCCGGTTTTTGATACTTGACAAATCGGCTCCATTGCGTATCATATACAGCATACTTCATCGTTACCCTCACTATTGCCCTTGCGGCAATGCACTTATGTTTTCGACGGTTGCAGCCGAAAATTATAGTAGTGAAACCTTGGCAACCTGGAAGGAACTCAACTTTGCGACATTTTCCAGCAATATTTCTGATGGCAATTATTGTCCTGTTACCGACTGTGCCGGTTTGGGCCGATAGTGGTTCAACGGTGGAATTGGAGGGTAACCCGGCCGAAGTTCATCGCTGGCTATGGGAGAACAAACTTCAGCCTTCCCTGGGTCAAAAACAAGCAACGGCGTTGTCTCTTGATGCGCAAACAGCGGCCAACTGGCAGGAATATGATGTTTATTTTTACAGTATCGATTTGACTGTTTATCACTTGTCTGCGACAATTTCCGGCCGGGTCGGGATTTATGGCCGGGCAACCGTCGATGGTCTCGATACGGTTAAGGTCAATCTAAGCGATAGTCTGACTATCGATTCGGTATATAATTCCAGCGGTAATCTGACCTTTACGCACGGAGGCAATTACCTGACCGTCAATCTGGATGCCTCTGTCAATACCGGTGAAGGATTTGATTTCACTGTAGTTTATAGCGGGCATCCGGAATCTTCGGGAAGTTTCGCCGGTTTCAGATTCACGTCCAATGGCGGTTTGCATCTGATTACCACGCTGTCTGAACCGATGGGCGCGCGCAGTTGGTGGCCCTGTAATGATATCACCACCGACAAGGCCGATTCTGTCGATATCATCGTTACCGTTGATGCTTCGTTGGTGGTGGCCTCCAACGGCCTGCTTGAATCCGATATCGATAATGGCGACGGTACGCATACGGTTTACTGGAAGGAACGATATCCGATCGTGACTTATTTAGTTAGTCTGGCCATCCATCCCTATGCCGTCTGGTATGACTGGTATCATTACAGCCCGACCGATTCGATGCCTTTGGAGTTTTATGTCTATCCCAGCCATGATGCTTATTCGCGTCCGTTTTTTGGTGTCCTGCCGGAAATGATCGGAATTATGGCTGATGTTTTCGGCGAGTATCCGTTCATCGATGAGAAATATGGATGTTCTCATTTCGATTGGGGCGGAGCCATGGAACATCAGACGCTCACTTCGACCACTTCCAGTTCGTTCGGCTACAGCGATGATGTTGTCGCTCATGAACTCGGTCATCAGTGGTGGGGGGACATGATTACTTGCGGAGACTGGCATCACATCTGGATCAATGAGGGCTTTGCTGTTTATTCGGAAGCGTTGTACCATGAAGCCAAGTATGGCACGAACTACTATCACACCTACATGAATGCTTTTGAATATACAGGTGGCGGGAGTATTTATATCCATGATACCACCGATGTCTGGAATATTTTTGGGGCTATTGTCTATGATAAGGGCGGATGGGTTTTGCATATGCTTCGCCATGTTGTCGGCGATGCGGATTTTTTCCAGTCTCTGGCCGATTATCGCGCTCAATATCAATGGAAAACAGCCACGACCGAGGAATTCCAGGCAGTGGTTGAAACCGTTTCGGGCATGGATCTCGAATGGTTCTTTGAGCAATGGATTTACGGTACTTTTCGTCCGATATATCGCCATTCGTATCTGGCGGAGGAAAATCCGGCGGGCGGTTGGAATTTGTATTTACATGTCCGGCAGTTACAGGCCACTTCGCCGACTTTTTTCACCATGCCGATCGATATTCGTTTCGAGACTCTTTCGGGACCGCATACTGAAATGGTTTTCAATGACCGTCAGAATCAGAACTTCGTTATCGCCACCGATTATGAGGCGAGTGGCATTACTTTAGATCCCAATCGCTGGATAACACGGACGGAATCGTCGGAGTTTTATACCATCCATATTCTGACCGAAAGCCTGAGCGACGGCGTTCAGTACGAGTATTACCATGATACGGTCGTGGCCAAAAGCGGGCAGGGCAGTTTCTTCTGCCGCATCAGCGACGGCGCCCTTCCCGATGGCTGGGAGCTTGATTCGGCCACCTGTATAATTTCGGGCATGACTTCTGACAGCGGTTCGTACGCTTTCACGGTCGAGGTCATGGATGAGAATAACTCGAGCTACAGCGACACGGCTTCATACGCGATTGAGGTGGCGGGCTCGGTAGCTATTCCGGGTGATGCCAATTTTGACGGCGGGGTCGATGTCGGTGACGCCGTTTATCTTATCAACTTCATCTTCAAAAATGGTCCCGATCCGCAGATCCTGGATTGGGCCGACGCCAACGCCGACTGCGCGCTTAATGTCGGCGACTGCGTTTATCTTATCAACTTCGTCTTCAAAAACGGTGATCCGCCGGTCCTTGGATGTATGTAATGATCCGGCTATAAAGTCAAAAAAACCCCGGCCCGAACCGGGGTTTTTTTATGGCCGAATCGGGCTTTTTGTTGACAAATCGGGCCGGGGGGCGATATATTAAAAGCCAAACAGCCACTCAAAGGGCCGTATTTACTGCAACCGCGCGCGGACGAACTGACCATTATGTTGCGAAAAACATATTATTTGCACAGTTATGGATGCCAGATGAATCTGGCCGATTCCGGCATTTTGTCTACGGCCATGGAAGCGGCCGGATACCAGCCGGTACCCGAGCCGGAGAAAGCCGGAGTAATTATCCTCAATACCTGCTCGGTGCGGGAAAAGGCCGAGGTGAGGGCTCTGGGACGGCTGAGGGAGCTTTCCCGGCTTAAACGGGACCAGGAAACCTGTCTTTGTGCCATCGGTTGTATGGCTCAGCGGATGGGCGATACGTTGATCAAGGAAATCCCGGCAATAGATTTTATCCTCGGAACTGAGCGCCTTTTTGAACTGCCCCGGCTTCTGGCTCAACGTAACGGATTGCCTGTGGTCGATACTGAATTGGGAGCGGATTTGAGCTGGGCCGAATTACCGCCTTCCTCCGACAATGCCTTCAGCGTCCATGTTACCATTTCCCGTGGCTGCAACAATTACTGCGCCTATTGCATTGTACCTTATCTGCGCGGCCCGGAAAGACATCGGCTGCCGAAAGCAATTATCGAGGATGTCAATCATCTGGTCGAAAAGGGAGTGACCGAGGTTACCCTGGTCGGCCAAAACGTCAACTCCTATGAGTCCGGCGAGGTTAGCTTTCCCGATTTGATTCAGTTGGTCATTCGGGAGACCGATATTCAGAGAATTCGATTTATTACTTCTCATCCGAAAGATATCTCCGGTGAATTAATATCCCTTTTCGCGACCGAGCCGAGGTTAATGGGACATGTCCATCTGGCCCTGCAAAGCGGTTCCGACCGGATTCTGGAAAAGATGTTCCGCCGTTACAACATTTTACATTTTCAAAACCGGATAGATCAGTTGCGTCAGGCGCGCTCCGATATCGCATTGACCACCGATTTGATCGTCGGTTTTCCTACCGAAACCGAAGAGGAATTTGAGATGACTCTGGAGGCCGTGCGGCGAATCCATTTCGACGGCGCCTATATGTTTCGGTATTCGGTGCGGAGCGGGACTTGGGCGGCCAAAAACCTGATCGACGATATACCTGAAGCGGACAAGCTCCGCCGTCTGAAAAAACTGATTGCGTCGCAGAAGGAAATCTCCTTCGAGGTCAATCAGGAAGAGATTGGCCGGGTTCGGTCGGTCCTTGTTGATGGAACCAGCCGCCGGGACCAAAATGTCTGGAAAGGGAAAACGGAAGGAAACAAGACTATCCTTTTCCGCAATGACGACGATTTGTTGGGGCAGGTGGTTCCGGTGCGGGTGCTGCGAGCTGATAGCTGGACTTTACACGGGGAAACGGTCTGATGACGATTGAACTGGCGGCCAGTATTGTCTATTTTGCCCTGACGGTTTTCGCTTTGCTTTTTTCAGTGGCTAAGTCTTCCCGGGTGGAAGGGGAGAGTTTTCCCAATCGCGGGCGTTATTTTGTAGGTTTGATTCTCTGGGTTCTGGCCTCGATTCTGGCTGTCTTCACCAGCTTTCCCGGTTACGGCGATTGGTTTTTGCCGCAAATTTACCCGATTCTCAAGATTGTTTTCGTTCTTCTATTTCTGACCGGTTTTTTCATGCTCTTGACTACGGCGATGGCCTTTCCTATTCATCTCAATCATTACCGGCGAGAAATAAACGGCCGTTCGGGGCGGATCGCTCTTCTGGAAAATATCCGCCAGATCAGTTCTCAGCCGTATCCGGTCACCGAGCTTTTTGCTCTGGTTCTGCGGGAGCTGGCCAGCTTTCTGGTTATTTCCAAAGGTGCTGTATTTTTAACCAACCCGTCAAAGCGGGAGATGTATCTGGTAAGTCATATTGGGCTGGACAAACACGAGTTGAGCCGACTGGAACGATTTCCGCTGGGTCAGGATATCATCTCCCGGGCGGCCGGTGAACAAGCGCCATTCGTATCCGGCGATCTGGCCACATCCGATCCATCCAGCCGCAAACTGCTTCTGGCCGGACGTGATATAACCATGTCGGCTGCGGCCGTCCCCCTGGTCATCCGCGATCATGCTCTGGGCGCCCTATTGGTTCTGGCCGACAAGCCGTTTCGATTTGAAAAACCGGATCGTATGCTTTTGGGGGCTGCGGCCGAAGCGTTGGCCGGAGTAGTCGAAACAAATCGCCTGACCCGCGAAAACCAGAAACTGTCCCGCCGTCTCGATAACAGTGCCGATCGTCTTCAAAACCTGCAATCTTTTCTCAATCTTACCGCCGGAGCAGAAAGCACCGATCAGGCGCTCTTAGCCGTTTGCAAGTATATTGCCGAACGGCAGCAGGCAACCGCCTGCCGGATCGTCCGTTTGATCGACGGCGAACTGGAGGATGAGGTCCGTTTTGAGATTGCCCCCGATACCGCCGGCCAGAGTGAGTCTTACATCGTTGCCGTCATCGATGCCATCCGCCGCCGGAAAATGGTAATTCTCAATCAGGAGTCGCGCATCGCCGCCGGTGGTACCGAAATCACTCGTTCGACTCTGCTATGTCCGCTGGAACTTCAGACCCCCGGTGAATACGCACTTTTGGTTGAAGCTCCCGGTAACGGGTTGCGCCTGACAGAATCTTTTATCGCTGAAATTGAAACCATGATCGGCCTGGCGGCAGTCAATTTGACTCTGGCCGGTTTAAAAGAAACCGATGAACTCAATCAGAGTGCCGTTGGCGCTCTTTTGAATATTCTTAAAATCAATCAATCCGATCCGACTACGGTTATGTTCGAACGATTTGTCGAGGAAGCGGGCAAAATCGGCGGTGATAAGACGACGGTGCTGGTTTTTGTAAGTGATGAACAAAAGGGTTTCCGCCTGCTCGATAATGCCGGTGGAGAAGACGAAACGATTATTTTACCAGGTGAAGGACCGATCGGCCGGGCGGCAGCTACCGGTGATGTGCAGGAATGTACCGGCCGGGCTCAGCTGGAAAAAAGCTGGCAGAATATGGAACCGGTCAATCAGGATTTATTCGGCCGTTTGTTCGGGGAGAAGGGATTGCCCGATTATCATTTACTGGTTCCGGTCAAGATTTTGGATGAGGCGGTCGGAGTAATGACGGTCTTCAGTCATGCCGCTGAGGCGGCCACGCTTCGCCGGGAAAAGGGTATCCTGCTATTGGCCGCCCAACTTCTGTCGATCAAGTTATCCATGGCGCGTATGGCCGAGGACCAGTATCAAGATTTGCCGGATGGAGCCTGGCAGAACGCCGGACATATTTTCAATCAAATTAACAATGACCTGGCGACAGTTATCGGCCGAGCACAGTTGATGTCGCGTCAAACCGATCTTCCGGGCCGAACCCGCTATACCACCGAAGAAATATCGCGCGCGGCTGAATCAGCGGCCGAGTCGATTAAGCTTTTGCAGAGCGGCGTCAACCCACCTGTTGATGGAAACGAGGGGCTGGTGCCGAAAGTCGATATATTCTTGAAGCGGCGGCACGTGACCGGCAACCTGTATATGTTCGACGACAACACCCCAGTGCGTCTGCAAAAGGAGCTGACTTCCCCCGAACCAGAAATCGTCGAGGGCGATAAATTAAGCCGGTTTATCGAGGCGGTGCTGGAAAGATTTGTGCATCTTCTGGATGAAGGGGATGAGGTCTTTCTTAAGAGTGAGACTATCGATCAGAGGTTTTATATCAGCCTTGTACGCGGTTCGCGGGATAAACAGCGCCAATTCAATCCGGCCGATTTCGATTTCGGCGCACCGGATGTATTGCCCCGGGATATTGTCGGTGAGGAATTGATTTCCGTTTTGATTGAAAATAAGGGCGAGGTTTCTTTTGACCGTTTCGGTCGTCAGCCGACATATCTGTCATTCCGGTTTCCGCCAACCGAAACGACGGAGAAAAAAAATGCCGTCAAGGCCACCAAAAACGGTATGGCCGGTTTACGCATCCTGGCCATCGACGACCAGCAGATGATTTTGGATTTGCTTTCCGGCATCTGCCAGTCACTCGATCTGGAACTTACGGCCGAACTCGACCCGATTGCCGGGATGGAGAAATTCCGCCGAGAGAATTTTGATATCGTCATGGTTGATCTGGCCATGGGCGAGGTCTCCGGTTGGGATGTTGCCCGCGAGGTCAAGCATTATTCGCCGGACACGCCGGTGATAATGATAACCGGCTGGGGGATGGATCTTGATCCGGAGAATATCCGCCGGGCTGGAGTTGATTTTACGTTAGCTAAACCGTTTAAGATAGAACAACTTACGGAAGTGATTCGGCTGGCCCGAAAAAAACATCTCTTATCCTGATGATCAATCTAAATCATCTTCGTTTTTTACCGATATATTTATAAGAAACAATAATTTACATCACCTGTTTCACTCTTGGGAAGTTATGAAAGAATTAAAGTTCGTAGAAAAATTGCAGCGAGGCGACTCGCTATTGTCCATGCCGCAGAGTTTGACTCAGATTTTGAATATGGTCGGCAAGGATGATTTTTCCATGGAAGACCTCAGCGAGGTAATATTAAAAGATCCCGGTCTGACCAGTAAAATACTCAAAATGGCCAACTCCGCTTTTTATCGTCAGCGGTCGCAGATATCGACGGTTAAGCAGGCGGTGGTTATGCTGGGCATGATGCAGGTCAAATGTCTGGCCTTGTCGGCATCGGTTTTTCAGACCGAACGGCTGGAAGATGATTACAATCTCGATATGAAAGAGCTATCCAGTCATTTCATATCGGTGGCTATCGGTTGCAATATGCTGGCCGATGTTCTTGATATCAACATCGGCGAGGAAGTATTCGTGGCCGGGCTATTGCACGATATCGGCATGGTTTATTTCATCCATCATTTCCCGGACGATTATAAACAGGTGATCAGTCGGTTGGAAGAGTATCCCAGTCTGATTGAAGCCGAGCGCAATATTCTGGGTATTGATCACGCGACTATTGGCGGGATGCTGGCGGAGAAGTGGAATTTTCCCAAGCCTCTGTGTGATTCAATTAGTAAGCATCATGAATTGCCCAGTCGTATCGATGAAATCGGTATTGTGGAGATCGTGCAGTTGTCGGAGCTGATCAGTAAATCCGCTCTCGACAACCGACCTCAGCAGATTGCCCAACGTATCGCCGCTGTAAATCAGATGTGTTCGATGATGGATATCAGCCGAGAAAAAATCGATGATATCTCTTTTTCGCTTCTGACCGAAACCATAACTACAGCCGAATACATGGGTATCGATATCGGTGAGCCGAACGAGGTTTTGACTCGGGCCAACAAGGAACTGTTTAATTCCTTTATTACAATCGAAAATCTGTTTCGTGAGCGGCAGGAACTATCTCAGCGGATTTTGGTCGAAGAAAGACGGACGGCGGCCATGGAAGCCAAGAACGTGGCTATTGCCACTCTGTCTCACTATCTCAATAATTCCACCATGGCCATCTCCGGGCGCGCCCAGTTGATCAAGATGATGATTGACAAAGGGACGATCGTTGATAAGGAAGACAAGATGGATCATCTCCTTGGTGTGGTCGAAAAGTCGGTATTGAAGATTCTGGCGGTACTGGCCGAATTGCGGGATTTGACCAATCTTGAGGATATGGAACGGTACAGCGAATCCAATGCCATCAATATCGATGACCGTATAGCTTGCCGGATGGTGGAAATGGAAGAGATTGGTCTAACTATTGTGGAACAGTCGAACGAATTCTGATAGATAAATATTGCCCTCCCTAGCCGCCTCGCCTATCTTGGGGAAAAGCAGAGGAGGGCATATGCTCCGATTTCTAACCGCCGGGGAGTCTCATGGTCAAGCTTTAATCGGCCAGATTGAATCATTTCCCGCGGGCCTAAAAATTTCCATTGATAAGATAAATCGGCAACTAACTCGTCGCCAGGGCGGTTTTGGGCGTGGTGGTCGGATGAAAATCGAACATGACCGAGCTCGGATCCTTTCCGGTCTGCGCCAGGGGATAACGCTCGGTTCGCCGATTGCAATCATTATTGAAAACCGGGACTGGTCGAACTGGAAAAAACTTATGGACCCGATTCGGCCCGTTTCGAGCCGGCTGAATGCTCGCCAGAAACGTCTGGCGAATGACACAACCCGGCCAAGACCGGGACATGCCGATCTATCCGGGGCGGTCAAATATGATACCCGTGATCTTCGTAATGTTCTTGAGCGAGCGTCGGCTCGAGAAACGGCGGCGCGCGTGGCTTGTGGGGCAATCGCCGGACAACTTCTGGAATATTTCGATATCCGAATGGTTTCTCATGTATTGTCCATCGGTCGAGCCCGGATGAAACGAAAAAAAATTGCTTTCGATGAAATTGTTTCCAAGGCGGATCGTTCGGAAGTCAGATGTGTCGATCCGGCGGTCTCCGCCGAAATGAAAGCGGAAATCAAAGCCGCTCGCAAAAACGGGGATACGCTGGGAGGTGTGTTTGAGGTGCGCATTTCCAATCTACCCATCGGGCTGGGATCGATGGCCCAGTGGTTTACCCGATTGGATGGGGCACTGGCTGCGGCCATGATGTCGATTCAATCGGTCAAAGGTGTGGAGATTGGCGACGGATTTGCTTCGGCCGCAAAAAAAGGATCGGCCGTGCATGATGCTCTCTATTATAAACCATCCGGCTCAGTACGCAGTCGTGGTTTTTATCGTCGGACCAACCGGGCTGGAGGGATCGAAGGAGGGATGACCAACGGCAGCGAATTAATAATCCGGGCCGCCTGCAAACCGATTGCGACGCTGATGAAACCGTTGGAGACGGTGGACGTAATAAATAAAAGTGCGGCTCGAGCTATTACCGAACGGTCGGATGTTTGTGTCGTCCCGGCGGCGGCCGTGGTTGGCGAAGCGATGATGGCGATGGTTATGGCTTCGGCCTTTACCGATAAATTCGGCAACGATTCGCTGGCCGATATCGAAGCCGCTTTTGAGGCGTATTTGAAAAGGGAGTTTTAGGGTTTATGATAACCACGGTGGTCGGAAGTTATCCGAAAATTCCATCTATCCGTGACGGCGTAAATTTGCGCAAGGCAATAAATGATGCCGAGAAAGGCAGGATAGACTCAGGCCGTCTGGAAGAGGTTTACAGACTGACGATCAGGCGGTGTATAAATGATCAGCAGTCGGCCGGGATCGATATTATCACCGATGGGCAGATACGCTGGTCGGAGTTGAGCTGGCCGCTGGCGAGTTCTCTGAATTCGGTTCGGGCCGGAGGATTGCGCCGCTTCTACGACAACAACGTTTATTATCGCAGGCCGCAGATAATCGACCTGATGTCTCTGTCCAAAGATATTATTGTCGATGAATACCGGTTTGCCGCCGAAAACAGCGTGCGGCCGGTCAAGGCCGTACTTTGTGGACCGATTACTTTCTGTGATCTGGCGGAAAATCATTATTATAAATCGTTCAACCGCTTGGCCGAGGCCATGGCGGAAATATTGGCCGAAGAAGTGCACCGACTTCAGAAAGCCGGCTGCCGCTATATTCAGCTCGATGAACCATCCCTGCCGTTGCATCCCCGGCGCATGAAAGTCGCCGCCGAACTTTATTCCGAGATATTCAAGGGTTTCTCCGGCGAGGGTGGTGTCTTTATCTATTTCAATTCTATCCGGCCGATTGCCCGATCGCTATCGTCACTTCCAGTAAAGTTTCTTGGCCTGGATCTGGTCAGTCATCCGAGGGATATAGACTTGGTACCGAGTCTTGATGATTGTGTCTTGATCGCCGGGCTTTTTGACGGGCGTAATATTATGCTGGAAAATGAAAAGCAGATTCGGGCCGATGTTGATCGATTGAGCCGGAAAATATCACCGGAGAGAATGATGCTTTCACCCTCCTGTGGTCTGGAGTTTCTTCCGCAAAAATACGCTCAGGCGAAAATGAATAAATTATGCGAAGTCGCTCGCAAACTCAATTCGGTGAAGGCGAGGTAGGCGATGCTGAAAACGACTTCGGTGGGTTCTTATCCCAAGCCGGCTTATTTAACCAAAGCGCGGGCTCTTTACACCTCCCGGAAAATATCGCGCGAGGAATTGAAAGACCTGGAATTGAACGCCACTCGGGAAATTGTCGAGTTGCAGGAACGAATCGGAATCGATATTCTGGTAGATGGAGAAATGGAACGGGGTGATATGGCCACCTATTTTGCCGAGAAACTGGAAGGCTTTACTGTTTCCGGTCCGGTCCGGTCTTACGGCAATCGTTATTACCGAAAGCCAATCGTCAACGGGCCGATTAAAAGATCTCAGCCGATGACGATTGAGATGTTTGAATACGCTCGGTCGCTAACCGACAAGCCGGTCAAGGGTATTCTTACCGGTCCGTACACTTTGTGCGACTGGTCGTTCAACACATATTATGCCGATCGCCGGGCGTTGACTCTGGTTCTGGCCGAGGTAATCGCCGAAGAGGCCAAAGATCTTCAGCGGGCCGGCGCCGAGTATATTCAGATCGACGAACCAGCCATATCCACCCGGCCCGAGGAACTTGATCTGGCCATTGAGGCCATGAGTATTGTAACCGCCGATTTGAAAGTAAAAACTATCAGCCATATCTGCTATGGTGATTTCAAAACCATTTACCCGGACATTCTCCGCCTGCCCGTGGATCAGATTGATTTGGAATTCGCCAATTCCGACTTTACCAATCTTGAACTTTTTCGTGATCCGCCTTTTACCAAAGAAATTGCCGTGGGAGTGCTTGATATTCACTCTCATCGTTTGGAAACGGTGGAACAGGTCAAAGACTGGATCAATGGTGCGCTGGAAGTTTTTCCGCCCGACAAGGTTTTTATCGACCCCGACTGCGGTTTAAAAACCAGAACGATGGAGGAGGCTGAGGCCAAATTGAAAGTCATGGTGCGGGCAGTGAATGAAATCAAAGCGGAGCGAGGTTGGGTTTAGGATTTATCCGAATAGGATTGACGCTGGCATAAAAAATCCGGATATTCAAGTATTGAATAAATATCAAGAACGGGGAACAGTATGAAACTATCCTGTACAGTATCAAAATTTCTCGACATCGCCGATAATGCGGTAGTGTTGTTTTGTCATAAGAGTAGTGTGCCGAACAGCGACCTGCTGGAACAAATCGACATCCTCTCCGGTGGAGCGGTTGCCGAAATGTATGAATCGGGTGAATTCAATGGCGCCGATGGTTCGGCCGTGATGATCCGTCGTGTACCCGAAACAGCCGCCGGAAGGATTGTATTGGCTGGTTTGGGTGAAAGTAAAAATATTAATTTTGACACCTATCGCCGGGCCGCCGGGCATATAGGCAAGATGATGCTTAAGCACAAAGTCAAATCGGTAACTATGTATTATGATGGCACGGACACCAATCCAATTGCGCAGGCTCTGGTCGAAGGCTGCATATTGGGCACCTACCGTTTTCTCGATTATAAAACGGGGGATAAGGACAAAAACGACGGTGTCGATTCTCTAACCATTGCCGTGCCTCAAGGGGGCAAGCTCAAACAGGCTCAAACCGGTCTGGATCGGGCCGATATCGTCGCCTGGGCGGTGAATATGTGCCGCGACCTGACGTTTTTGCCGGGCAATACCCTTTATCCTGAGTCATACGCCAAGCGGGCCGAGAAACTGGCTAAAGAGTGCGGTTTTAAATGTACTATCCTGGGACCGAGTGAAATCAAAAAGGAAAAGATGGACGCCTTGTATTCGGTCGGCAAAGGCTCCGATCGGCCGCCTCGATTCGTTATTCTTGAATACAACGGCAAGCCCAAGTCAAAGCCGGTGGTGTTGGTTGGCAAAGGGGTCACTTTCGATTCCGGTGGCATATCATTGAAACCGGGTCTGAATATGCAGGAGATGATCGGTGATATGATGGGTTCAGCGGTAGTCCTGTCGGTAATCTGTGCCGCCGCTCGTCTGGGAGTCAAGATGAACATCGTCGCTCTCATGCCGCTGGCGGAAAATATGCCATCCGGCGGCGCTTCCAAGCCGGGTGATATTATCAACTCGCGGGCCGGACATACGATCGAGATAATTAACACAGACGCCGAAGGTCGGTTGATTTTGGCCGATGCTCTCGATTACGCCGATACTTTTGATCCTCAGGCGGTGATTGATATTGCCACCTTGACCGGAGCTTCGCTTTATATTCTCGGTTATGCCGGAGCGCCGTTTGTCGGCACCAGCCAGAATTTAAACAACAATCTCCGGGCCGTATCCGAGACGATTGGCGAGAAGGTCTGGGAGCTGCCGCTCTGGTCGGAATATTCCGATCTGATGAAATCATCGGTGGCCGATATTAAAAACTCAGGCGGTCGTCCAGCCGGAACTCTTTCCGCGGCTGCTTTCCTGAAGAAGTTCACTAAGGACTGGCCCTGGGCTCATATCGACATCGCTTATTGCGATATTGAACCGAGTGGCAAGCCGTACACGCCCAAAGGCGCGACCGGTTATGGCGTTCGGCTTCTTCTGGAATTGCTTCAGCGTTGGAAAAGACCGTAGATCTTTTTGATAATAAGGTTCAACAAAAAAGCCCGCCATTTTGGCGGGCTTTTTTGGCTATCTGTTTTCAAAGATTTTATTTTGACCAGGCCGGGTAGCCGTTGGAGCCGGAACCGGTTATCGGCGTCAAATGATCGCCGTTGATATCGATGGTATAGATCGTACCATCGCCGGTGGCGAAAACCATCCATTGGGAATTGGGTGACCAGCCGACCGGATTGACTGTCAATTGCTGGGTCGCGCTGGGGGCAAAAACCATGCGGCGGTCGGACAGATCATGCTTGACGATATAAAGGCCGGGATTACGCAGATCATTGGAAATATAAGCCAGCCATTGACCATCGGGTGACCAGGAAGGCGCTGTGGCCGTTTTTAAACCGGCTGAGGCTTTACGCATTTCCGATTCGGGCTGCATAATGTCGCTCATATTGACGATTTTTACGCCCGCGTTTTGGAAGGCGTATTCCTTGGTTGGATCGGTATTGTACCTGATGGCGTAGGCGACCTTTTGCTTGTTGCCGGTGACCGTCGGCATTGTCATCAGTGTTTTCAGGGTTTGCCAATCCTTGCGCAGAAACTCTTCCTGTCCGCCACCAGCGTTAACCCGAGACATCTGATAATTGGGAACAAGGTAGTCAACCAGGCCGGCGTTGGCGTCATTCTGGCAAAAGATTTCGGTTCCATCCTGCGACCATTCCGGCGAGGAGGCGCCCAGACCGAAGGTTATCCGGTTCCACCAGTTGGTGTTGACCGAAGCGGAATCGACGAAGGCGAGGAAAATATCGTTGAGCATATGTGCTCCGCCCTCGCCTGAAGGCAGATTGCTGGCTTCTTTGCCACGGCGGGCAAAAGCAATTACTTTGTTGTCCGGGGAAAAGGAAACCCGTCCTCGGGCATTTCCGGCGGCGCAGACTTTTTGCCGGTTTTTGCCGTCGGTATCCATAATCCAGACGTCGCCTTCATTGAGAAAGGCAATTCTTCCGGGCGGTTTGGCTCCGGTTTTAATCTTGCCTAATTCGGCGGATACATTTTGCGTCGGAGTCTCGGGGCCGGCCATAATATAACCGGCGGAAAGCAGAAGAATCAATAAGGCGGCCAAGCTGACCGCCATTGCGTTTTTAACCATGGATATGCGCTCCAATCTTCCCAATTCAATACACGTTCAAGGTGCTGCGCAATATAACAGAACGTTCAGGCGTTGACAAGTTTTACCAGCTGAAATAGCGTTTAAATCCCATACGAGCGCGAGGTCCGGAAAAGTCAAGTTCAACTCTTTCACCGTCATTCTGATAAGTGGCTACGATCTCTTCGTCACTTTCATTATACCATTTCATGGACGAGAAGTTCAAATACCGATAAAGCGCTGATCCTTCGACTACCAATCCGGCTACACCGATCGGAAATTCTGCGGCCATACCGATTGTGAATCCTGGGGCTGAACCGGAAAGCTTTCCTTCGACCACGGTAATCGGGTCGTCGCCATCGGCGGCGTCGAGATTATTACCGGCAAAACTATCCCAAAGCTGCCATTTGGCGAAGTAATAGCCGCCGCCAAGAACCGCTTTCAAGGACAATCCGGGCAAGACTCCTTCATCGGTCGGTGGATTGAGAAGATAGTAATCCACGCTGCTGGAAAGACCAAAAATCTGGATTTCAGAGGTCAGGTCAAAACCGAGATGGTCAACTGAATCGGCGGCATTGAGCAGGGTCAGATTGAAATCTCCATTTTGGTCTGAGCCCAGTTTCAACCAGTAATTGAAACCGAAGGTAACTGATGCCTTGGGAGCGGCCATAATTCCAAAACCCGCGAAAAATTCCTTGGAGCGGTAGATTCCGGGTAATCCGGCACCCAAACCCTGAGTTCCGGCGATTTGAGGTGAAATCTGGGTGGCGAACTGATTATAGGTGTTGTTATTGTCCAGGCGTCCGTATGATCCGTGAATGACGGCAAACCCGGTTTTTTTGACTCTCTTTTTCTCTGCTTTTTTCAGAAATTTGGCTACAATTTCATCTTCGGTCTGCCCGAAAACAGGAACTACCAAAAGGCACGAAAGAACTATCACTAAGGGAATAAAAAACTTGGAGCGCATGGATCCTCCTCGATATAAAACTGTTTTGGTTTATTATCGGAAGAGAAACGGCTAAGCTTAAGGGCGGCTTGCAAATAATTTGATTTGACGGTGATTTTTACCGGATAAAAAAACCGCCGGAATGTAAAATCCGGCGGTTTTGATAGATTGCCTCTAAGGCGTTGCTATTCTTTAGACTCGCCTTCGCCCAAGTTGTCGAAATTGAGCTTGACCAATTGCTCATAGACGTGATATCTGAGCAGAGCATCTTTTCCGGCCATTTTGACCAGTTTCTCGGCCCGTGCCGGATCGATACCCTTGAGCGACCGCCAGCGGTTTTCTCCCATGGCGTACTCACTGTAATCAATAGAGGGCGGTTTGGAATCGAGTGTCATCGGATTCTTTCCTTCCTCAATAGCGAGCGGGTTGAATCGGACCAGCGGCCAGTGACCGCATTTGACGGCCTTGACCTGCTCGTCCATTCCGCGAGCCATATCGATACCATGAGCGATACAGTGCGAATAGGCGATGATCAAAGACGGTCCGGGATATGCCTCGGCTTCCATAAAGGCCTTGACCGTCTGATTCTGGCTGGCGCCCATGGCTATGCGAGCGACATAGACGTTGCCGTAGGCCATGGCCATCATGGCCAGATCCTTTTTGGGAAGCGGCTTGCCCGCGGCGGCAAACTTGGCCGTGGCTCCACGCGGCGTTGATTTGGACATCTGCCCGCCGGTGTTGGAATAAACTTCGGTGTCCAGAACCAGAAGGTTGACATTCTTGCCGGAAGCGATGACATGATCGAGACCACCGTAACCGATATCGTAGGCCCAGCCGTCACCACCGACACCCCAGACCGATTTGTTGACCAGATAATCGGCCACGGTCAGAAGTCGTTTGGCTTCGGCATCGTCATTGCCGGCCAGTTTCTTTTTCAGGCTTTCCACCCGTGCCCGTTGTTCTTCGATCGCCACTGGGTTGGACTGATCGGCATTGACAATTTCCTCGAAATCATCGGGGGAGACACGCTGAAGAAGTTCGGTCGCGTAGGTTTTCAGCTTGTCCACGGTCAAGCGCATACCCATGGAGAATTCGGCACAATCCTCGAAGAGCGAATTGGACCAGGTTGGCCCGCGGCCGTCGGCGCGAACGGTGAACGGAGTTGTCGGCAGGTTACCGCCGTAAATCGAAGAGCAGCCGGTGGCGTTGCCGATGATGGCGCGATCGCCGAATAACTGCGTCAGCAGTTTGACGTATGGTGTCTCGCCGCAGCCGGAACAGGCCCCGGAAAACTCAAACAACGGTTTGACGAACTGACTGCCTTTAACCGTGCCGATATCGTACAGGGCCGGATCGGTTTCCGGCAGAGACAGGAAGAAATCGAAATTCGCGACTTCGGCTTTACGCAACGGAGCCTGCGGCGTCATATTGATCGCTTTCCGCTCGGTCTTCTGTTTGTTTTCGTCCTTTTCCCAGGCGGGGCAGACATTGACGCAAATTGTGCATCCAGTACAGTCCTCGGGAGCCACTTGCAGAGTGTATTTCAGACCCTTGAATTTGGGACCTTTGGCATCCACGGCCTTAAAGGTTTCGGGCGCTTTGCCCAGTTCGGAAGGGTCATATGCTTTTTGCAGAATGGCCGCGTGGGGGCAGACCAGAACACACTGGCCGCACTGAATACAAACGTCTTCATTCCAGGCCGGAATATCGAAGGCGATATTCCGCTTTTCAAACTGTGTCGTGCCGGTCATGTAAGTGCCGTCATCGGGGAAGGCTGAAACAGGCAGATCATCTCCTTTACCGGAAATCATCGGCGCCAGTACTTCCTTGACGAATTTCGGCGAATGGTCGGGAACGACCGCCGGGCGGCAGATCGGCGAGGAAGCCGTCTGAGGATAATCTACTTTGAAGATGGCGTCTTTGGCCGCGTCCACGGCGGCATAGTTCATGTTGACAATTTTGTCGCCCTTGGAGCCGTAGGTTTTCTTAATCGCCTTTTTGATTTCCTCCACTGACCGGTCTTCCGGCAGAATTTTGGAGATCATGAAGAAGGCAGTCTGCATGATCATGTTGATGCGCGCTCCGAGTCCCAGTTGGTGTCCCAGGGCGATGGCGTCGATGACGAAGAAATTAAGCTTCTTGTCGATGATCTGCTGTTGCACTTCGCAGGGCATTTTGTCCCAGACTTCGTCGGCCCCGAAAGGACTGTTGAGCAGAAAGGTGCCGTTTTCGGTGACGCTTTCAAGCATGTCGTATTTCTCCAGGAAGGAGAAATTATGACAGGCCACCAGATTGGCTTTGCTGATCAGGTAGGGACTGCGGATCGGGTCTTTGCTGAAACGAACATGGGAAATGGTGACCGCTCCGGCCTTTTTCGAATCATAAACAAAATAACCCTGAGCGTAATTACTGGTGTTTTCACCGATGATTTTGATCGTGTTCTTGTTAGCTCCAACGGTACCGTCGGAACCGAGCCCGTAGAACAAAGCCCGATGCACCGATTCTGGTTCGAGGCTGAATTTGCGGTCGTAGTCGAGACTGGTATTGGTGACGTCATCAACGATGGAAACGGTGAAGTGGTTTTTCGGTTTATCAGTACCGAGGTTTTCGAAAATACCTTTGGCATCGGCGGCGGTGAAATCTTTCGATCCCAGGCCGTAACGTCCGCCGACAACTTCCGGCATCCGGTCAAATTGCAGTTGACCGTTTTGTTGGGCTTCACGCAGGGCACTCTGGACATCGAGATACATCGGTTCACCCATGGCGCCCGGCTCTTTGGTCCGATCCATCACAGCGATGGCTTTAACCGTTTTGGGCAGAGCCTGAACGAAAGCATCAATCGAGAAGGGGCGGTAGAGACGGACTTTTAAGACACCGACTTTTTCGCCCTGGCTGTTCAGATAATCGACCGTTTCGTGAACCGTTTCGGCGGCTGAACCCATGATAATCACTACCCGTTCGGCGTCGGGGGCGCCGAAATAATCGAAAACCTTGTACTGGCGACCAGTCAGGGCGGCGAACTGATTCATTGCTTCCTGAATGATTTTCGGGGCGGCCAGATAATATTTGTTAACCGTTTCGCGGGACTGGAAAAAGACATCGGGATTCTGGGACGTGCCCTGAATAGTCGGTCGATCAGGGGTCAAGGCCCGGGCGCGGTGTTCGGCAACCAGATCATCGGTGATCATCTCACCCATGACGTCTCTGGTTACTTCGGTTACTTTCTGGACTTCGTGAGAAGTACGGAAACCGTCAAAAGCATGGATCATCGGCACCCGGCTTTTCATCGATGCCGCCTGCGCAATGAGGGGCATATCCATAGCTTCCTGCACCGATCCGGAGAGTAAGATGCCGAACCCGGTCGAGCGAACGGCCATGATATCGGAGTGGTCACCGAAAATTGACAGGGCGTGAGTGGCCACGGCTCGGGCCGAAACATGGAAGACCGTCGGAGTCATTTCGCCGGCGATTTTGAACATGTTCGGGATCATCAGGAGCAAGCCCTGTGAGGCCGTAAACGTTGTGGACAGGGCACCGGTTGTCAGGGCGCCATGCACGGCCCCGGCGGCACCGGCTTCGGACTGCATTTCGGTGACTTCGGGGATCGATCCCCAAATATTGGTTTTTCCTGCGGCGGACATTGCGTCGGCCACTTCGCCCATATCCGATGAAGGGGTAATTGGATAAATGGCGACGACTTCGCTAACGCCGTGGGCCACGCGGGCGACAGCTGAATTACCGTCGATAGTAATCATTTTCGACGCCGGTTGGTTCTTGCCGTCCGACAGGGCTTTGTCTTTATTTTTAGCTGTTGGGGCACTCTTCATTGCTATTCTCCTTAGCTCTCCCAATTTCTCAACTGCACTTTGGCATTGAGGGCAAAACTGTTCTCGCTTACTTACAGCGTTTTTATTTCTGTTGCGGTTTTCGAGGGACGAGGGCAAATGCCTTCATCGTGCGAAAATCCCGCTTCATTTCCTTTCGGCCCCGGTCCGTCTAAACCTTTGCCGGAGTAATCTTCTTTTGGGCTTGGTATTTTCCTTTTTTGTCAGCGTAAGATATCTCGCAAACCTCATCCGATTCCAGAAAAAGCAGCTGGGCGATACCTTCGTTGGCATAGACGCGGACCGGCAAGGGAGTGGTATTCGACAACTCCATGGTTGCGAAGCCTTCCCATTCCGGTTCGAAAGGAGTGACGTTGACGATAATGCCGCACCTGGCATAAGTGGACTTGCCCAAACATATGGTCAGAATACTTCTTGGAATTCTGAAATATTCCACCGTCCGAGCCAGGGCAATCGAGTGGGGAGGGATTAGAATCGATTTGGCCTTGACCGTCGTAAAAGCACTTTCGTCAAAGGCCTTTGGGTCTATGATCTGTGAATTGATTCCGGTAAATATCGAAAATTCGTCGGCCACTCTAATGTCGTATCCATACGACGAGAGCCCGTACGAAATGCCCTTACGCACTTGTTTTGGTGAAAACGGCTGGATCATTCGGTGATCCCGGGCCATTCTCTTGATCCAGGTGTCGGACTTTATTGCCATTTGTCATGTCTCCAAGTTACAGTCAATCTGTCTAAAAAAAGGCAGATTAGGAGACATTTTACAACAAAATGGGCAAAATGTCAAACGTTCTGAGGAACTTGTGACCGTTTTTGCATTTTTAGTAAATCGGCCACAGAATGCCCTTCAAAAACACCAATCATGGCGGTTTGAGCCTTGTTCAACATGGTTTTAATCGGGCAATTTGTTTTGTCGCATATCTCCCCAGTATGCAGACATTTTGCGATGAAGTACGGACCCTGGATACTTTCGACTATTTGTCTAATCGAAATCCTGTTGGCCGGTCTCCCCAAAGAGAAGCCTCCCTTGACACCTCGGTGAGACCGAATCAATCCGGATCGAGTCAATGACTGAAAAATCTTCGCCAAGAATTTCTCAGGCACTTCCTGAAGCTCTGATATTTCCGATAATGGTGTTACTTTGCCAACCGGCTGATCGGCCAGATACAATACACCGAAAATACCATACTCCTCCGCTTTAGTAAACTGCATTTTTCACCACCGCATTGCTTCTATCCCGAACGGGATAGATATAACACTAATGCAAAATTATAGTTTCAATCACATAACAAGTCAACCCTAATAATTCCTTTAGATGACCGACTCGTCTGAAACTATTTTAAAAATTAATGCCTCATCCTCTCCAGTGTTGATAAAATATATATACCATTTTACACAATATTATGCAACAACCATTTTTATTAATTCTCTTCGAAAGGCGTCGGGCCATGACTTGACTTGCCTATTCAATTCAATATATTGTGAATGATGAAAAAGAGAAGCGCCAGGGTAAGCTATTTTGGGGCAACGCGCTCCGAATCGTGTCTTTCACTCGAAGCCTTTGCTTCGGATGCCTCGATATACCGAATTCAGCCGACAAAAGTGATTTCACCCGAAAGCGAGCGGGAGGCTGTTGCTGCTGTGACAGAGGCCATTGCCGCCGGAAAGATTATCACGCCGCGTGGCGGTGGAACCGGATTGGCCGGAGCCGCATTAGGTCGCGGATATGTCGTCAATTGCTCAAGATTGACAGATATTATCAATATTTCCATGGCCTCCAAGACCGTCACCT
>JAAEQF010000389.1 GCA_024231695.1 FCB group bacterium | reverse complement strand
GTGCCGTGGGGGTTTTCCCGGATCTTCATTTCTTGTTGCTGCGGTGACCCCGGGGGTCTCCGTGATTTCCATACCCGGTTCCGGCCCTTCCCCTGGGGGTATCCCTGAAAATCAAATCCGGTTACGGCTCTTCACCTGGGGGTATCCCTGAAAATCAAATCCGGTTACGGCTCTTCACCCCCATCTTTTCCCCCTTTCCGTTCCTGATCTTTCGCTCGTTACGGAAAGGGGGCTCCGCCACCTTGGAGTAGAAACCCCTAGGGTACTAGGTCAAAATTTTGTAAAAATAAAAAAGAAAAAGAAAAATGGTAGGTAGGGCGGGGGGTGATGGTCGAAAATCAAATCCTGTTACGGCTCTTCCCGAGACTTTCAGGACCCTGGGAATTGAATTTCAGGGGGGTATACCCAAAAAGGAAGTTCCTCCATGGCTCTTCACCTGGGGGTATCCCTGAAAATGAAATCCGGTTACGGCTCTTCACCTGGGGGTATCCCTGAAAATCAAATCCGGTTACGGCTCTTCACCCCCCTCTTTTCCCCCTTTCCGTTCCTGATCTTTCGCTCGTTACGGAAAGGGGGCTCCGCCTCCTTGGAGTTGACACCCCTAGGGTACTGGGGCAAATTTTTGTAAAAATGAAAAAGAAAAAGGGTAGGTAGGGGGGGGGGCATCCTGGAAAATCAAATCCGGTTACGGCTCCTCATCACCTTTTTTTTTCGGGGGTATCATCAAAAATCAAATCCGGTTACGGCTCCTCACCTGGGGGTATCCTCGAAAATCAAATCCGGTTACGGCTCCTCACCGGGGGGCATCCTGGAAAAACAAATCCGGTTACGGCTCCTCACCTGGGGATATCCTCGAAAATCAAATCCTGTTACGGCTCCTCACCTCCACTATTTTCCCCCTTTCCGTTCCTGATATTTC
>JAAEQF010000388.1 GCA_024231695.1 FCB group bacterium | reverse complement strand
GTATTCATATCCGACTCGGGGTAGGCGGGAATTCTCTGAAACTGTTGGTCTTCCAGGGTGTAGTCTCCTTAGCTCAACGGCGGCTGGTCGGGCGCGGCGGCGTTCTTAGGTTTGCGAAAGAAAGCGCTCACCATAATTGCCAGACCAATAATAACCAGAATCACCGGCCAGCTATCTTCCACCGGCGGCATCCAGTCAGCGTCCATCCAGAGCCACCAGATACCAAGGCAGAGAAAGACGATTCCGCTTACCAATGGTCGCCGTTTTTCAGGTTTACTGTAATCGCTCATACAATTCTCCCAGTTGCGTCCATGTAACTCGTTGCGGCACTATTACCAGTACTAGTATATGCAAAAACGGTGCGGAAGTTTAGGTAAATGTGTACGGCTTCCGCCCAGTGGCGCCAATCCTCCAAAGTGATTCAAGTGATGTTCACTTTCGAAAACCGTTTCTCACGAAGCGACCCGGCGGTGGTAGCCGACCTTACGTCGATTCCCTTAGATTCTGCTCCAGACCAACAAACTCACCTGTCACAGAAAGGATGGAGATGCCGTCGAATCGGATTGTCTACCAGAATTGGATTGTTGAACTGGGGCGGGACCCGGCACTGCCGCCCGTGGACGAAGGGGAGAGCGAACGCGGGAAAATCGTGGAAGAAGCCGTCGAAACAGCCCTCAAAGCTCTTTCTGACAACGAACGAGAGTTCATCCAACGATTTCACTATATGGGGCAGACCTACCGCGAAATTTCGGAGGCCACGGGCCGAACGATCCACCGCCTTGAGGCGCTTCACCGCCGGGCGACCAAGCGCCTTCGTAAAGAACTGGCTCCGCTGGTTCGGGGGCTCTACGGGGTTGCAGGAGACAGCGCGCCGGATTGCATTGTGTGTCGCTCGGATCACCGGCGGGAGATCGACCGCCTTATAGCCCACCGAAACAAGACCGCTACCTGGCGGCCGGTGATCAGGGAGATCCGCGAACGCTTCGGCCTGCGGATAACCACTCCCCAGACGTTGATCGGCCACGAGAAATATCACATCGGCCGGTGAACAACAAACCCAAATACTAAGAGAGGCTCAGAATGTCGCAAGAGGATAACCAAAGTCGAAAAGTGCGGGGAGACCACTGCCTGAACATTTTTGTGTCCCATGAACTGAAATCCCAATTGAAAGAACT
>JAAEQF010000387.1 GCA_024231695.1 FCB group bacterium | reverse complement strand
CTGATGATAGGGAGACATCTTAGGAAAAAAGGCATCCCTGTCCCCGAAATCCATCAATACGATCTTGAACATGGGTGGTTCATCATGGAGGATATGGGAAAAACAAGCCTGCAAGAGCGGGTCTCCCTTGAAAAAAATCCTCTTCCAATTTATGAGAATGTATTGAATCATCTTTTCCTGCTTCAGACCAAAGGCGCGGAAGATTTTGATCCATCATGGTGCTGTCAGACGGAAAGGTACGACAGTATTGTAATGCGTCAATACGAATCAGCCTATTTTAGAGAGGCATTTCTCCATCTCTATCTCGGCCTCAAGAGGGATTGGCCCGAGCTTGAGGCCCCTTTTTGTTATTTGGCCGACAAGGCATCCGATGCAGACAATAATTTTTTTCTCCACCGCGATTTTCAGTCGAGAAATATAATGTTCTCTGATGACAATATTGGGATCATCGACTGGCAGGGGGGACGCATTGGTCCCTTGGGGTATGATCTTGCGTCTCTCCTGATCGATCCTTATACCGAATTATCGGTTGAAATAAGGGAAGATTTATATGAGATGTATTTGCTGCGGATCAAGG
>JAAEQF010000386.1 GCA_024231695.1 FCB group bacterium | reverse complement strand
GCCAGCTCGACCACCTCGGGGGCGACCGTGTCACGAAGCAGCCGGCGTTGGCTTTGGGCGTAGCTGCCGTCCAGCTCGGTGACTCTGGCGAGCACACCAAAGGAGCCGTCCGTGGTCGGCTGCTCCATCGTCGCCGAGAAGGTGGTATAGCGACGACCGTCAACGGCCGGCTCGCTCCAGGTCAGCTCGACCGGATCGATAAAGGTGCCGTTGATGGCGACCTGGGCACCTTCGTGAGCCCACGCCTCGCCGCTGATGGTGATGGCTGGGGAGGTCTCATCGTATCGAGTCAAATCGGCCGGTGCGCTCAGCACGATCGCTGGGCCGGTGGCTCGCCAGTGCAGGTCGATGGTGGCGATGCCCTGGTGGCCGAGGCTGTCGGTAGCAGTGACCGTGACGGTTTGCCCGGTGCTTGCCGGGACGCTGCCGTCGAGGGGCACGTCAGCGGCGATGAAGGCGCCGGTGTCCGGGTCGATGGTGGCGACCACGCTGCCCTGGTCGGTGCTGACCGTGACCGACTGCAGGTGCGGCTCGCTGTTGATGTCGACGAGGCCGGAGATAGTGACCGTGGCGGCAGCGCCTTCACCGGCTGGGCCGAGCCAGGTGCCGTTGGTCGGTGAGGTGATCTGCACCGTCGGCTTGCGCGTGTCGCTCAGGATGACAACTCGGTCCTTGCCGATTCGTCCCACCAGGTCGACGGCCCGGGCTGCCAGGATGCTCGGCCCCTCCACCAGCAAAATCGTGGCGGTGAAGCCGTACCTGCCGTCGTCAGCACTGGCCTCGGTTGCAACCGTGGCGGCAACGCCGTTGATCGTGACCGTGGCGTTTGCGTCGGTCATATCACCGGTCACTGTGATGGTGTCGGCATCGAGCAGGGTGCCGTCGGTCGGTGCTTCGATGCGCACCTCAGGGCCGCCGCCCTCAGCCAATCGTTTGATGAGCAGCGGCTCGGCAGCGGTGTCACCGCCCGCGTTGCTGCAAACGATCTCCAGGCTGTTGTTACCGATCTCGGGTAGCGGCACGTCGCCGGCCACGAAGGTGCCGTCGGCCAGCTGCGCCGGGTACTCGGTGTACTGGACCGGTTCGCTGCCCGGCACCGGGACGTGGATCGTGACCGCCTCGGCGTCGCCGCTGCGGCCGCGGATGGTGACTGAGCCTGTTGTCACAGTCGAGCCCGAGGACGGCTCGAGCTCACTGAGGCTGCAGGCGCCGAGGTCAAGCAAAAACGAACGTTCGATTCGAGTCTGGTTGCCGGCGGTGTCCTCTGCCACGACCGCCAGCAGGTAACCACCGCCGTCGCTGATCGGTACCCCGACCACTAGACCGGTCGCCTGCTGCAAGCTGCCGTTGAGCCGGACCTGCGGCGCCGGCATGGTGTCGCTACCTGGATCCGAGACCTCGACGGTGATGGTCAGCACCTCGGTGAGCACGGCGCCTTCGGCCAACGGCTGACCGGCGGCGAGCAGCGAGATGGTCGGTGGTGTCTGGTCCGAGACGATCGTGACGGTGGCCTGACCGGTCCGGCTCTGCGGATCGGTGGCAGTGACAGTGACAGTGATGAGCGTATCGCCCTCGGCAAGCGGCACGTCAAGGGCTCGGAAGGTTCCGTCTGTGGCAAGGTTGACGATCTGCTCCGCCACCGTGACGGTGCCGTCGGCGGTGGCACTCGGTCCGCCGATCACCACCCCGGCGACGTCAATGCGTTCGCGGTTGGTGCGGGCTCGGTCAGCTGGCTCCAGGATCAGCACCTGGGGGCCACCGGTCCGCACCATCACGGTGATTGAGGCGGTGGCGCTGCGCCCGGTCAGGTCGATCGCTGTCGCCCGGATGTCGTTGAGCACCGCCGGCTGCAAGGCCAGGTCGCTGATCGTCCAGGTGTCGCCGGCAACTGTTGCCGAGCTGCCGTTGACCGTGACCGTCACGCCGTTACCCGTGACCGTGCCGTTGACCGCGGTGAGCGCGTCGGGCAGCGTCTCACCATCCTGCGGCGAGGTGATCGTGATGCTTGGACCGGCCTCGAGATCGAGGCGGAAGCTGACCGTGCTGCTGGCAACTCGGCCGAGACTGTCGGTGACGGTGGCCTCGATCGTGTAGTCACCGGTGGTGGCGATCTCAGTGCCGCTGAGGAACGCTCCACCGTTGAGGGTGGCGCTGATGGTGGCATCCGGCTTGTTGCTGCGGATCTCCGGCCT
>JAAEQF010000385.1 GCA_024231695.1 FCB group bacterium | reverse complement strand
TCATAATTGGGAGTGTCCACGCAGTTGTCACAAACGTCGCCTCGCCCATCGGAATCGGTATCGGTCTGGTTGGGGCTGGCTACTTCCGGACAGTTGTCGCACAAGTCGCCGTAATCATCGCCATCGGTATTGGTTTGGTCAAGACTGGCCAGTTCCGGGCAATTATCGCAGGCATCGCCTAACGTGTCGGCATCGGAATTATACTGCTCCGGATTATAGGCATAGGTGCAATTATCACACGAATCACCTCGATTGTCTCCGTCGGCATCTTCCTGATCGGGATTATATAAGCCGACACAGTTATCGATTTGATCGTAGGCGCCGTCGCCATCCGCGTCACCATTGAGGCAATTAACATAAGCGTATAGTTTGTCGCCCACGATGGAATCCACACGGACCTCAATACCACTGGGTCCATAATAGCCGTCGCTGGAGGGATAGGTGTCAGGAGCAAACCGGTTCTGTCCGGGGGTTTCGCTGGAAAAAAGAGCTCCCTTGCGGGTTTCGTTCGGATACCACCACTGGGCGCTGTCGGTAAGTCGGCCTTCGGGATTATAAGTATAATCCCGAGATGGATCATACCCGGCATCCTCGACAGCAACCGTGTAATGATCGTAATCGGGCCAACCGTAATTAATGCGGGTTTCCCACCAGGGCAGCAGAGAATCGTGGACGTGAGTGATTAAAAGACCTCGATCCAGAGTGTCGGCGCCGCCGGCCAGGTCGGGATAGTAGAAGACGGAAAAATCGGAATCGATTTTGTCAAAAATCCCGGTGGCCTGGGGATTGCGATATTCGAGCAGAAAATATTCGCCTTCAGAAGAATTAATGGGAAGCAGGTACAGCGAACTGTCTTTATGGGTTTCAATATCGTAAATGACCAAATCGTTGAAAGTCCCAATCAGCGGAATGGCATCGATCCAACCAAGCTCGCGTTTGCTCCAGCCGCAGAGATGTTCCGGCGTATGCCAATGGATGGAGAAAATCCCATAGCCGCCGTAACCCATCAGGCACCAATCCATCACTGGGTGATCGTTGGAGTCGGATGGAGTGTAATAAGTGGTGGTCGTCAACTTGGCATCATAGTCGTAAAGATCAGGGATGCCCATATTGTGCGAGGTCTCATGACAGATAACGTTTATTCGGTTGAGAGTATCCATAGTCATAACCCAAGGGAAAGCCAAATCGCGCATGGGAAACAATTCCGGCGATGTATTCATGGCTTCTACCATCACGCCGTCAAACGGCCCCCAGCCATATCCGACCCAACTGTAGGCATACGACCAAATATCATTGGGGTCATGGGTGTCTTCTTCGCCGGTGCCGGAGCGAAGGAACATGATGGCATCGACAATACCATTGCCGTCACCATCGAATTGAGAATAATCCACCAGAGGATCAATTTCATCCAGGAGGTCAACCATATTAAGGGAGCCGTTGTAGGTCCCGGCATTGTACCAATCAAGAACCTCACCCACAAAAGTAATTTGGCCGTAAGAAACTTCATGGAAGTAGTCGGCGACTGATCCGCGAGGATAAATGTTTCTGGAAAAGACCAAACTGTCCAGGGTTTCCCGCGAATAACTACTGGGCCGGTTAGTCCATTCGATCGGCACAACCAGGAATCTAAAAGTATCCCCGGTAAAACGGTATTCAGCAATGTCCTCCAAGGGAGCCATGGCTCGTAATAATTGGGGCTTAAATCCCAACTGATCTTCGATCTGTTTGTCGGTCAAGTCATGGATGACAAGGCGCGATGAATCCGGGGTCGAAGCGGGTAACGCCGTTCCGGCCAAGAGGATAAGAGCGGCGATAGCATAGCGAAAAATCATTTTTCCCTCCGTGAACCAATTACAAAATGCGGGGCGTGTAGTGAGGAACCCGGTTTTTTCTAACTCCAGCGCTGCGGCGGTCAAGGAGTCAAGCAGTTAATAGAACTTTGGTAGATGGCCAAATGGCTGTCACCAAATAAAATACAGCATATCCATAATTTGTCAATTGAAAATTTGCCGTTGTTGGCGCCGTCGGCGCTTTCTCATATGATCGACTCATAACCGTGCCAATTGATATTATCCATGTTTAAACTGACGGGACAGAAAGAACATAGTTGACTTTTGTCCCGGTATTGCTATTATGTGATGTGAGCAAATTCAGGATCGACATCACGAAACTGCTTCTCAGTGCAGTTGTGCTATTATTCTTGCCCGCATTAACCGTCGGCGCCGATACGACCGGCAATATAATCGATTCTTCAAATTCCACCGACAGCCTTATTGTAATTGATTCCACGGCCACGGCGGCCAAAACCGAACCGGATGCGCCGGTGACTAAAACAACCGTCCCGGAAAGCAGCGGAATAGCCTTTCGGACCGACCGGTTGAATGCGCTCGTCTTTATGATACTTTTTTCGGTTGTTATCCTGATCTATACGCGCTGGGCCAGGGCAGGCAAAAAGCTATTTATCAGAAAAATAAACGGCCTCGACGAGGTCGAAGAAGCAGTCGGTCGGGCGACCGAAATGGGCAAGCCGGTTTTGTTTATTCCGGGATTGCAGGAAATCGATGAAATCGAGACTATTGCCGGAATATCGATTCTGGGCCGCGTGGCCCGGATTACAGCCCGCTACGATACGCCGCTGATGGTTCCGGTACGTTATCCGATGGTGCTGGCTGCCGGACAGGAAGTAGTGGAGCAGGCTTACATCGAGGAAGGCAAGCCCGACGCCTATAATAAAGATATTGTCCGCTATGTTGCCGGGGAGCAGTTTGCTTTCACGGCTACGGTTAACGGCATCATGATGCGCGACCGGCCGGCGACTAACATTTACATGGGCGCCTTTTTTGCCGAATCATTGCTTTTGTCAGAAACCGGTAACGCCGCCGGTTCGATTCAGATCGCGGGCACGGCTCAACCGGCCCAATTGCCGTTTTTTATCGCCGCCTGTGACTATACGCTAATGGGCGAGGAGCTTTATGCTGCCTCGGCTTACCTGTCACATGAACCGCTTCTCTTGGGCGGTTTGAAAGGTCAGGATTGGATGAAAGTCCTGCTGATCTCGTTGATTATCCTCGGTGTGCTGATGGTGAGTTTCGACGTCGGCGATTGGTACCTGTCACTTTTTGAGAGCGTGTAGATGAAAACTACGGTCCCAGTCATAATCGCTTTTCTCTCTGGAATGATAATGATTCTGGCCTTTTTCTTTGCGCCCGAGGTCAGCACGGAATACTCGCTGGAGCCGCAGGTTCTCAGCTGGGTTACCATTGTCGGCGGATTTACTCTGCTTCTGGGCGTGGTCTCCATTGTGCGGGTCAATTATGGTGCCATTCGGCGCAAAAAGGAAGGCTGGGGATATCAATTGGCGACGCTGCTTTCGGTATTTGCCATGGCCGTACCGGCCATATTGCCGACCAGTGTTTCGCCTCTTTTCGGTACCGGTACGGGATCGATTTACGATTGGCTGTTCAATTATCTGGATGCGCCGATGATGTCTACTATGTTCGCCATGCTGGCTTTTTATATTTCGTCTGCCGCATTCCGGGCTTTCCGAGCGCGTAATACCGAGGCCACTCTGCTTTTGATTACAGCGACGATAGTCATGCTCTGGCGTATTCCTATGGGCGAACTGTTTTTGAAAAGCATTCATACCGATCTGCCGGGGTATATCAACACTTTCATCATGGGCGGAGCCAACATGGCCGTCCAGCGCGGGATTATAATCGGCGCCGCTTTGGGAGCGGCTGCCATGTCTTTGCGTATTATGCTCGGTATCGAGCGAACCTACATGGGGAAATAGGCATAAATGCAGTTCTGGTATATAGTGGCATATACACTTCTGGGTCTGACGGGTATCGCCCTTGTTTATCTGACCTACAAGACCTCCGACCGGCGTTATATTTATCTGGCGGTGGCCCTCTATGTTATTTTCCCGGTTCTGGTCACGCTGAAATTACCCATTGAAATTTCGCCCGAAGCCCGCCAGTTGTATCAAGCCGTTGACGACCTACCCGATTCTTCGACAGTGATGCTGACGTTCGATTATTATGCTTCCACGCTGGCCGAAGTGGAACCGATGTCACGGGCGGCTTTGCATCATTTATTTTCGAAAGACTGCCGAGTGGTGACGATGACGACCATACCGCTGGGTGGCCCCACTATTGCCGAGCGCGTGACTCGCGATCTGGCCGGTGAATATGGCAAGGTGTACGGTATCGATTATGTCAATCTTGGTTACAAGGCCAATTATGTGGCCGTTTTGAAGGGAATGGGTTCGTCCATCAGGACTATTTATCCGGCCGACAATTCCGGCACTCAACTGGATGACATCCCGATGATGCAGAATATTAATAATTATGAGGATTTCGAATTTATTTATGTAGTGGCTGACAATGGCATCATCGATTACTGGATGTCAATCGTTAACGCTCAATATCAGATCGGCGTCGGCTGCGGGATGACGGCGGTGATGGCACCGCGCTATTATGCCTATATCGGTTCGGGGCAGATGACCGGGCTTCTGGGTGGCATGAAGGGTGCGGCCGAATACGAACTGCTGGTCGATAAACCGGCCCTGGCCGTCAAAGGCATGTCGGCTCAATCACTGGTTCATCTGTTTATCATATTTTCGGTTGTGGCTGGAAATATCATTTTCCTCGTTGAGAAAAAACGCCGGCGCGGGCAGGGAGCGGTATGAGCGTCGTCGAATTTTTACAGATATGGATCGTGGCCTTTTTCACGCTGTCGCTGTTTTCGTTCCTTTACCGAGATAATCCGTTTTATCGGTTGGCCGAGCATATTTTCGCCGGGCTGTCGGCTGGCTATTATGTCGGGCTAACCTGGCATGCGGTCATTTTGCAGCAAATGATCGACCCGATGATCAATGACGGACGCTGGTATCTGGTGTTTCCGGGGATGCTGGGCGTTTTGATGTTTTCCCGCTTCACCAAAAACTATAACTGGCTGTCGCGGTTGTCGCTGGCTTTTGTCATGGGCAATACGGCCGGTATTTTCCTGCTCTCGGAACTGCACGGTAAAGTTCTACCGCAGATTCGGGCGACCATGCTGTCGCTCGATCCGAGCCGAGGGGCGGCCGAGTTTTTCCTGGCACTAATTGTCGTCGTCGGCGTGATTTCGACGATGGTTTATTTCTATTTTTCCAAGGAACACAAAGGTGTTTTGGGTGGCGTGGCCAAAACCGGCATCTGGTTTATCATGGTCTCCTTCGGAGCCCATTTCGGTTATACCGTCATGGCTCGAATATCGCTTTTAATCGGGCGGGTTCAGTTTCTGATCGACGATTGGGGCGGTTCGATAACCGGCCTGTTCTCCTGATGGACAACAATATTCTCAAATTGCCATAAGATAGTACCGATCAAAGAGGAAAATTTCTATTGGCTCCGGTTGCTAAACTACCTATATTGGCCGGTGTTTAAAAAACCGAATTGAAGGTCGTTTTATGAAAGTTATAATCCCCGCCGCCGGCATCGGCAGCCGGTTGCGTCCGCATACACATACCATACCCAAGTCACTGTTACATGTGGCCGGCAAACCTATTCTGGCCCATATTCTCGATACGGTAGCCACCCTTGAGCCGAAGGAAATAAGGATTGTCACCGGTTTTCTGGGCGAAAAGGTGCGGGAATACGTTTCCTCGAATTACGATTTAAACACGACTTTTGTCGAACAACGGGAGCTTTTGGGACTGGGGTATGCCGTACACATGGCCCTGAGCGAAGCCGATAGCGGACCGGCCCTGATTATCCTTGGCGATACGATTGTCGACACCGATTTGAGCGCTTTCTTGGCTGAAGGCGACAATGTTCTCGGATTAATGAAAGTTGATGATCCTTCACGGTTTGGCATAGCCGAAATAGGCGATGGAAAGATTAGTGCGCTGGAGGAAAAGCCGGTCGAGCCGAAATCGAATTTGGCCCTGATCGGACTATATTATGTCAGCGACTGCCGTCGGTTGTATGAGTCTCTGGGTAAATTGGTCACTTCTGATAGGCGCACACGGGGCGAGATTCAACTGACAGATGCCCTGCAGAATATGATTGAAGCGGGTGTCAAATTTGCGCCTTATACGGTCGATGGCTGGTTTGACTGCGGTAAGCGAGAGACGTTGATTTCAACTAATCGTCACTTGCTGGAAAAACTGGCTCCTCCGATAAAAATCGAAGGGTCGGTAGTTATTCCTCCTAGCTATGTCGCTCCTTCGGCGCAAATAGAGGCGTCGGTGATCGGGCCGTACGTTTCCATTTCTGATAAGGCCCGGATAAAAAACTCGGTTATTCGCAATTCCATTATCGGTTTTGAGGCGGAAGTGCGTAATGTTATTCTAACCGACTCTTTAGTCGGACATCGGGCCACGGTCTTCGGTGATTTCAAGGAGCTGAACGTCGGCGACTCGTCGGAAATAGGGTCTTTATGAATATTTATTTTTGGGGGAATACATGAGTGTGGGAAACTTCCTATTTACATCGGAGTCGGTAACCGAAGGACATCCCGATAAGATGTGCGACCAGATATCCGACGGCGTCCTTGATGCCATTTTGGAGCAGGATCGACGGGGCCGGGTGGCGTGCGAATCGTTTATTTCGGTTGGCCTGGTTATGGTCGGCGGTGAAATAACGACTACCGGATATGTTGATATTCAGTCGCTGGTGCGAAAAATTATTGAGGATATCGGCTATATCGATCCGGCTCTGGGATTTTCCAGCCGGGGATGCGCCATCCTCAATGCCATCGGTTCCCAGTCGCCTGATATTGCCCAGGGTGTTGACACCGGGGGAGCCGGAGATCAGGGTTTGATGTCCGGTTTTGCCTGCCGCGAGACCGATGAGTTGATGCCGATGCCGATTATGTTGGCTCATAAGCTTACCCGGCGGTTGGCCGAAGTGCGCAAGAAAAGTATTCTCGATTTCCTCGGCCCAGACGGCAAATCCCAGGTTACCATTCAATACATCGACGGCAAACCGGCTCGAGTGGATGCAGTGGTTATCTCCACTCAGCACACCGAGGAAATACTCGACCAGACCGGTATGAAAATCACCGAAAAGTCGCGCGAGGAAATAATCGACAAGGTCGTTAAGCATGTCATCCCGTCCTCCATGCTGGACGAGAAGACGACCTATTACGTCAATCCAACCGGTAAGTTTGTTATCGGCGGGCCGCAATCGGATACAGGCATGACTGGCCGCAAGATTATAGTCGATACCTATGGCGGAATGGCTGCCCACGGCGGCGGAGCGTTTTCCGGCAAAGATCCGACCAAGGTCGATCGCTCGGCCTCCTATATGGCTCGCTATATTGCCAAAAACGTAGTGGCCTCGGGTCTGGCCGATAAATGTAATATTCAACTGGCTTATGCCATCGGCGTGGCCGAGCCGGTGTCAATTATGGTTTTCACTGACGGTACAAATCATATTGACGAGGATCGCATCTCGGATTTGATTCGGAAGCATTTTGTATTAACGCCGAAGGGAATTATCGAAACCCTTGATCTGTTGCGGCCGATATATCGAGGTACGGCGGCCTATGGACATTTTGGGCGCAGTGAAAAAGAGTTTATCTGGGAACGCCAGGACAAAGCTGATGATTTGGCCAAGGATGCTTAGGGCCGAGGTTGGCCTGTAATAAAAAAAGCGGGGTTATAAGAAAGGACGGAGACAAGAATGATCAGTCACGATATCCACAATATAAAACTGGCTGCAGATGGTAAAAAGCGAATCGAGTGGGCCGACGCGCACATGCCGGTGCTGGCCAAAATCAGGGAACGGTTCGCCAAAGAGAAACCGCTCAAAGGTTATCGGATGGCGGCTTGCCTGCATGTTACCACGGAGACGGCCAACCTGATGCGAACACTCAAGGCCGGCGGAGCCACCGTGGCTCTGTGCGCTTCCAATCCACTCTCGACTCAGGACGTCGTCGCTGCTTCGCTGGTCAAGGATTACGGCATTTCGGTATTTGCCATCAATGCCGAGAACAACAAGACCTACTACAAACATATTCATCAAGCGCTCGATTTCAAACCGCACATGACCATGGACGACGGCGCCGATCTGGTTTCGACCCTCCATTCCGACCGCACGGAACTATTGGACGGAATTATCGCTGGAACCGAAGAAACCACTACCGGGGTGATCCGCCTGCGGGCCATGGCCAACGACGGCAAACTGGCCTTTCCGATTATTGCCGTTAACGATTCCAAGACCAAGCATTTCTTCGACAACCGTTACGGCACCGGACAATCTACTCTTGACGGCGTCATCCGGGCGACGAATTTCCTTCTGGCCGGATCGACGGTGGTCGTGGCCGGATATGGCTGGTGTGGCCGAGGCGTGGCGGTAAGGGCCAAGGGGATGGGTGCTGATGTTATCGTCACCGAGGTTGATCATGTCAAGGCCATTGAAGCGGCCATGGACGGCTTCCGGGTCATGCCGATGGCCAAAGCGGCTCCGCTGGGAGATCTTTTCATAACCCTGACCGGCGATATTAATGTTATTCGACCGGAACATTTCATCAAGATGAAAAGCGGCGCCATCGTTTGCAACTCCGGTCATTTCAACGTCGAACTCGATCTTGATGGTCTCAAGGGGATTGCCCGCTCAATCAAGACCGTGCGTCCATTTGTCGAGGAATACAGCCTGATGAACCGTCGCAAAGTTTATATCCTCGGCGAAGGCCGGTTGATCAATCTGGCTGCGGCCGAGGGCCATCCGGCGGTGGTTATGGATATGTCTTTTGCCAACCAGTCTCTGGCGGCTGAGTATTTGATTAAGCTCAAGAAACCGCTGGATAAGGATGTTCATATTCTCCCGGAAAAACTGGACAACCAGATCGCCAAGATGAAACTCGATTCAATGGGCATCAGAATCGACCGCTTGACGCCGGAACAGAAAGAATATCTGGCCAGCTGGGAGATAGGCACTTAAGTTTCCGGCAAGGATTATAAAAGAGACAGCTCAGGCGCGGCGGATGTAAGTATCCGTCGCGTTTTTTTGAGCATTGTGGAGGCTCTGCCGAACCATATGCCAATGGCTGCCGTCCCCTCTTGACAAAGCAATGATTGTGCATATATTACAAAACAGCAGCCTAATATCAGAATAAGTAAACATAAGCAAAAATTAATTTGTGAATACGATCAAATCCGGCAGGGGAGACCAAATGAAACATCGAATGCGAGGATTTATCGCCCTTGTCATATTAGGCGGTTTTGGGCTTTTTATCTGGAGCGGATGCGGCGGTGATGACGATAATCCCGTATCCGGCAACATACCCAAGTTTGGGGCGGTCACCGGTATCGTGACTTTACCACATGCCACCAAGGGTGAGGTGCTCTGGGCCATCATCGACGATGATGCCGATGGCGAGGAGTATTATGCTGTTGCCTGGACGAACTGCGAGGATTATCTGACCTACGAATATTTGTTCACCCATGTACCGGTTGGCAAATATTATGTTTATGCCGGAGTTTTTATTGGCGACTCCGATGGGCCGCCGGAGAAGGGCGATTTATTAGGCTATTATGGAACTGGACGTACTCCGCCGAACAGCGCCAATGTGATCATTGCGGATTCGGACACCACGCTATGCAATATCACATTGGAAGTAATTCCTTAGGATTGGCTATTTTAATCGACGCATTATAAATTAGTCAGCATACTCGACGTTGCGGATAGTGTCGCGGGTGAAGAAATAGGGCAAACCCTCGCCGGCGCCCCGCTCTTTGGTCACGACGCAGAAAAGCTTGGTCTCGAAAATGGCGATAACCTGTTCCGATGGACGACCCGGTTCAAGGTCGGCATATGACCGGCCGACCTCAATAGTCCTTTTGGATTGCCCGTGATAATGAGGGTTGACCAGGATGGATTTTATTTTTTGCTTTCTCACCGGGTGGCCCAGTGTTTTTTCAAGATATAGGCGAATCCGTTCGCGCTCTTCTTCGTCAATGATATCTTCAGGCCGCTTCATATCTCCTTATAACAATTAAGCCCAACTTAGTCAAGTGTTAACCCTCAATGGTCGGCCTAATTGCGATTTATTATAAAAGCCGGGACTTTTTGCATTACAATTTATTTTACGACGGCCGGGAAGAAGGACCGATCATATTGGCCGGGTCCAGCAGTTTGTCGAGTTCTTCCTGTGATAATAGTTTTTTCTCCAACACCAGTTCATAAACGCCGCGATTTTGTTCCAGCGCTTCACGGGCCAGGGTGGAACAGGTTTCATATCCCAGGACCGGAACCAGGGCGGTGACCAGCCCGATACTGCGCTGGACCATGCTTGTGCACTCTTCAGAGTTGGCCGTGATGTTTTCGATGCAGCGGTGATTGAGAGTAACCATGCCGTTTTTCAACATTTCGATCGATTCAAAAATCGACTGGGCGATCACCGGTTCCATGACATTGAGTTCCAATTGTCCGGCCTCGGCGGCCAGCGTGACGGTCAGGTCGTTGCCGATTACCTTGAAGGCAATCTGATTGACTACTTCGGGGATAACCGGATTGACTTTTCCCGGCATGATCGACGATCCCGGTTGCATCTGAGGCAGGTTTATCTCGTTGAATCCGGCTCGGGGGCCCGAGGACAGCAGGCGCAGGTCGTTGGAGATTTTGGAGAGTTTGACGGCCAGTCGTTTGATGGCTGACGAGTACATTACGAATGACCCGGTATCCTGCGTGGCCTCGACCAGATCGGGGGCCAGTTTCATATCCAATCCAGTGATGTCGCGCAGGTGGTCAACCGCCTTGCGGCCGTATTGCGGATCGGCGGTTATACCGGTACCGATAGCCGTACCGCCGAGATTGATTTCCAAAAAGAGGCTGGCGTTTTCATCAAGTCGTTCGATCTCTTCGGCCAGCGTGGCTGCGTACGCATCAAAGGTTTGCCCCAGGGTCATCGGCACCGCATCCTGCAATTGAGTGCGGCCCATTTTAATTATGTCTTTGAACTTTTCCGCCTGGGAGCGAAAGGCGGTTACCAGCTGTTTTAATACGACGATCAATTTCTTGTTGCTGTTTATCAGGGCGACGTGCAGGGCCGTCGGGTAGGCGTCGTTGGTCGATTGCGACAGGTTGACATGATCGTTGGGGTGGCAGTAATTATACTCGCCCTTTTCGTAACCGAGAATTTCCAGGGCGCGATTGGCGATAACTTCGTTGGCGTTCATGTTGGTCGAAGTTCCGGCTCCACCCTGGATCAGATCGACGATGAAGTGAGTATGCATTTTACCGTTGATAATTTCATTGCAGGCCTGACAGATGGCGTCGGATATCGGCGCCGAAAGGAGTCCCAGATCCCGGTTGGCTCGGGCGGCGGCCATTTTGACCATAGCCAGAGCGTTGATCAGATCGGGGAAATGAGTCAACGATATACCGCTGATCATGAAATTCTCCAACGCCCGCAGAGTCTGGATACCGTAATAATACTCGTGTGGGACCTCGCGCTCTCCCAGCAAATCGTGCTCTGTACGAGTGCGGCCGGAAATATACTGGGCAGCGGCATTTACTACCCGCGTGGAAGCCTGGCGCATGCGCCGGGCGATAACCCGGGCGACGCGGCCGAGGATTTTGGCTGCCAGATGAGGATGGTTCTCAAATAACTGCTCGAATTCTTCACGGCTGATTATCAGGGCGGTTGAGGCGATAGTGGCTCGGGCCGAGGTTGAGTGAGGATAATCATCCATGAGCGCTCCTTCACTCAAAAAATCCGCCTTGCGGAAAAAGGACAATCGTTTTTCCTCGCCAAAAGGACTGGTCTTGAACAGTTCGATTTCACCGGCATAAATGATGAACAAAAACCGACGGTGGCTGTTTTCGGTAAAAAGCAAATCACCGGCTGGATATTCCCTGGTTTCAATATGATCGGATATCAGTTGAAGTTCTTCTTCGCCGAGCTCCTTGAACAGTTCTATCTTTTTGATAAATTCCAGTATTACGGAAGTCTGCATGGTTTGTCTCCGTCGTTTTTTGCCGATTATTCGGGCATCCCAATATACGGAAACGAATCCGTAGAGCAAATGGTTTGAACCAAGCACGGGGGGGGATTATAAAATGTTGCTGGGTGGGTTACGGCCACAGGGATGTATCGACCTGAAACAGCTGCCTGATAACGGCCATCCTGGCGGGCCGAATATGGATTTTTAGGTTAGAAGATTCCGGCTCGATACGAGCCGGAACCCAAGCCGGTCTTGTTACCGCGATGTAAGTTCCAATTCAGCGTCTCGGACTTTACGTTCAGCCTCAAACCAATCATCCTTGTCGTTGCCCGGCGCCTGGCCGCGTCTTTCGAACATTGAGTAGGCCAGTTTTTCAACCAGACTATTCGCCAGGTTGCTCTCCCGCTCGCCATCCAATTCCAGCATGGTCTCGGTACCGTCTTTGGAACTTATCCTCAGACACCGATCAATACCTTCCCGGTCGCTTTCAACGATTACTTTTTCGGGCTGTTTGATGGTCAGGATGGGATTAGCCACCGTCTCCGGATTTGGCTGGCCGGCCAGAATCTGTATGCCGTCGATATATTTGCCTTTGCGGCTGAGAGTCACTCCCATAAAAGGCGACAATGGAATCGTTTCGGTGACACCCTCACCGGCGGTAATATTGACGACCGTTCTACGGTATTGGTTGGCGGTATTGAATTTACGGCAGAACCTCGACCAATAGTTTCTTTTGATCTCGTTGGCCATGATAACCTCACTTGCCTATGATTTAAATCGATCGACTCACTATTCTGAGTATCGGTAAAAACACCGATTTACTCATGCCTTTAATCCAAAAACTCCGGTTGTAATCCATCCACTAAATACACCGCTCGATAAATATTTTTGAATAAATTGAAAACAATTGGAGGACATCTTTGCCGACAATAATTATATTCTCAAGGCTATGGCCTACTGAGGCTTATGGTTTTGAGTTGACTTTCGAAGGGAAACAGCCATTCTTTGTTAAGTGAGAGACGGGTTAAATAATCAGAATTCCGTAATGGATAATAGATCTGGGAAACAGGGATAATTCGGTATTTGTGCCATGACCAAAAAATCAACTTCATCAGTTAACCAAACCAATTGGTTCCGACAATCGTTCAGAGAAGACTACCTCTGGCTGTACGCGCATCGAAGTGATCGAGAGGCGGCCCGGCAGGTTAAAACGGCTCTACGCTTTTTACCGTTTAAGGCGGGGCAGAAACTGTTGGATATTGCCTGCGGAGCCGGTCGGCATATGCTGGCTTTTGCTCAATCCGGTGCCGTGGTAACGGGAATCGATCTTTCACCGCCGCTTCTGCGTTTGGCCAGGGAAAAACTCGATAAGGCCGGTTGCCGGGCGGTTTTCAAGCGCCTGGATATGCGGAAGCTTGATTATGAGGCCCGTTTTGACGGAGCGACCATGTGGTTTACTTCTTTTGGGTATTTCCCAACTATGGCCGATGATCAACGAGTCCTGTCCGGTTTGTCGGCGGCATTGAAACCGGGTGGATGGTGGTGGCTTGATCTACCTCATCCAGCTTTTCTGGAAAATAATCTGGTGCCCCGGTCAGAAAGCACACGACGAGGCCCTAATGGCGCGGCCAAAGTGACGGAAACGCGAATTATTCGCGGACGCCGGGTGATTAAAACAATTGAAATCGTCGATCCTGCAGGCAAACGAGTTTATAAAGAATTCGTGCGTCTCTATCGACCGGAGAGGATGGGCCAAATGGTTCATCGGGCCGGATTGAGTACCGATGGCATTTTGGGCGACTACGACGGATCTGCCTTAAGCGGTTCAAGCCCTCGGCAGATATGGTTTGGCCGCAAAGTATAGGACGACAGTATTTTATTCGGCGGCAGCAGGTTATAAGAGATTGCTGTATTTATCAAGCGGGACTATGATTCTAATAAACCTGTTGATTTGCGCTTATATTCGCATATATCAGGAGAGACTTCGTAAAAATTTTACTTTTATTTGAGAAGATAATGGGTAATATTACGCGCCGGGTGGACTTGATAAGAAAAAACATACGGAATGATTCGATTTTTTTCCTGCTCGTATTATTGGCCTATCTGGCCGGGCAGGCTCTGATCGGAACCTATTCTCCTGAACGCGGAGAATGGCATTACAATGCTCCGGCCGATGTCGATTTCCTTTACTATGCCGGTATAATCAATCAGATGGAGCATTCCTTTCCCCCGCAGAATCCGGCCTATGGCGGAGTACCATTGAGTCAGTCTTTTATCCAATATTACCCCACAGTCCTGGTCGCGCAATTGACTGGCCCTTACCCGGCGATGCGGATCCTTAACTTATTGTACCTGTTACTTTTGGCTTATTTGTTCAGACGCTATTTTATCCCCGGCTGGGGAATTGGTTTGGCCGTGATCGCAACCGGATCGGTTGGTTTCGGTTTGCTCAATTCTCTGGGAGTGGATTTGATTGCCCGTGGTTTTAATCATTTTCCGTTTTTCATTGCCTTGACCGTGGCCCTGTTTGAGCGACAAAAGATGTGGCTTGCTTACGGATGTCTGTTTCTGCTGAGCTGGTTGCATTCCTATTCTGCTTTGCTGGTGACAATCTATTTTTGTGTTATCGTTTTAATGGAACGGTTCAGCCGTCAGTCGGTGATAAAACTTGCGTTTGCCATGGCCGGACTAACCTCGGCTGCAATACTGACCCTGGGCGTGGCCGATAAGCCGTTTTATTTTCCCTTTGTTGAGGGTTTTGGCCTTGATCTGACTCATCTTTGGCCTCATGCCCTGGCCGCAGCTATTCTCATTATTCCGACCGGAAATTCCCGTATTTATATCATGGCCGGCGTGGCTTTTATCTTTGGGTTGATTTTTCATTATAATCCGTTTTTCCCAGTATTTATCTTGTATTTCTCGGCTGGGTGGGCGGCAATGGTTTTATACACTCGAGCAACTCGACGGCCATTCACATTAGTCGTTGTCTCTTTGTTGTTTATAGGGTTCTTTGTTGGAGCGACCGGCAAGTATGATCCTCGAGATGGGGGGTATATTCCTATTGTCGATCGGGTTTACGAGGAGGCTGGTAAATGGCTTGAGGAGAATAGTCCTCCTGAGGCAGTGATTTTGACCGTCCCGCTTGATGGTGTTCGGACGAGTCGATTGATGGAAAAGCGTGCTCTTTACCTTGGATTTATTCCTCACGTGGCTCACCTGGGGATAGATTGGCGAGGCCGCGCTGAAAAATTGAGTCAATATTTCGCAAATCCTCCCGTACTTATGTTGGAAGCGGATTACGTAATTTATGGCCCTGCTGAACGACAATTGTTTCCGACTTTCAGCGCAGGGGGCAAAATTGCATACATGGGCGAGTATGTGAAGATATGGAAGCTAAAAAGTGAAACAAGAAATTGAACGATGATCTACGAAGTAATCACAGAAAGGCAGGGTGGGTTACGATATGTTTTCTGCTAAAGCACACTATGGATTAAAAGCGGTCATTTATCTGGCTCAAAACACTGGAAAAGGACCGATCCAGGCCAAAGAGATCGCGGCCACACAAAGTGTTCCAGTGCGATATTTGGAGCTCTTGCTGTCGCAATTAAAAAAGGCTCGATTGATTAATTCTAACCGAGGCAAGCTCGGTGGATATTTTCTAGCCAAGGAGGCCGCAGCCATCTCGGTTTTTGACGTTATTACCGCGCTTGAGGGGCGGATAACCTTCGTGTCCTCACACGAGATTAACGAGAACGAGCGGGTTGAATTGGCGGTCAGCAGCTTTTGGGAAAGAGCCGAGAATAATCTTGTCGATTATTTGAAGCAGACCAGCATTGACGATCTTCGGTGTAAAGCTGAGTCGGATGAACCGATGTACAACATTTAAGCCAACGGTCATAAACAATGAAAATTGCTGAGAGTATCATCGATCTGATTGGGAAAACGCCATTGGTGGCTCTGGATCGGTTAAGTGATGGTTTGCCTGGACGGGTGATAGGCAAACTTGAATCCGGTAACCCGGCCTTTTCAGTTAAGGATCGAATTGGGTATGCCATGATAACGGCGGCCGAGAAGTCGGGTGATATAAACCAGGATACCGTTATAATCGAACCAACCTCCGGCAATACCGGTATTGCTCTGGCTTTCGTTTGTGCCATAAAAAAGTACCGGCTGATTCTAGCCATGCCCGAAACCATGTCCCTCGAACGGCGTAATCTCCTGAAAGCATTTGGCGCTGAATTAGTTTTGACACCAGGAGCTGACGGTATGAGTGGAGCAGTGGCCGGGGCGGAGGAAGTTAAAAAGCAACACCCCAATTCATTTATGCCCCAACAGTTTCAAAACCTGAATAATCCGGAGATTCACAGGAAAACCACCGGGCCGGAAATATGGGAAGATACCGACGGCACGGTTGATATTCTTGTTTCCGGTGTAGGCACCGGCGGGACGATTACCGGTGTGGCTTCTTATATAAAGCCGCTTAAGCCTGAATTTAGAACCATCGCTGTCGAACCGACCGCTTCGCCTGTGCTATCCAAAGGAGAAAAAGGTTCTCATCCAATTCAAGGAATCGGAGCCGGGTTCATACCGGACGTTTTAGACCTCGACCTGATCGATGAAATCATTACGGTTACTAATGAGGAAGCGATCAAAACAACCCGGCGAATTGTGCGGGAAGAAGGTTTTCTGGTTGGAATATCTTCGGGCGCAAATGTTTCCGCCGCTCTGTCAGTGGCTGCTCGGCCGGAATCCGAAGGGAAAAATATCGTCACCATAATCTGTGACACGGGTGAAAGATATTTATCAACCCCAACTTATACTGAAATAGACAAGTCTTAAATTGTTTCAGGCGGTTCATTCCGAACCGCCTTTTGTTTCCTTTTGAAACGGAATCCGCTCAATTAGTCTTCGGTCGATTGATCGGGTAATTATGTGTTTCCGTAAGATCTGATTATTCAGTCACTTACGGGTGGTGCAAAACACCTGAAACAAATTCTTCTTTTGGCATGCACTCTGCAATAGCTATGTCCTGATGCTATAAATGGCAGCATCACTTGACTCGAAGGAGTTATGGAGGCTGGATAGTTTGCCAGACTAAAAGCGGGTTCAGCGTGGTCTCCAGAGGGGGCGAGATCTTGCTGATTTTCATAACATCCTTGAGGGATTTCGGCTCGCACATAATTGTGCGGGCCGATTTTTTTTCTTAGCTTGATAATGCTGTTTATACCTGTTTATATTCCGATAACTTTAATGAATGGCATGATTGATTTTGACGTCAATACGATACAACCCGGAAACCGGAGAAGAAGTGTACAACACATTTACTTTTACTACTTTTCGGATCGGGTCGACCTGAACGGACTGGTATGAATCCGCAAATAGACATAATTAGGGATATAGATTCATTTTTATCGGTCAAAACCGAGTGGGACAGCATGGTGGCCGGCATATTCGGCAATCATCCCTTTTTCCGGCACTTCTGGTATGACAATTATTATCGCGTTTATTTTGACTCTTCTTCGTTGATGATCCTTACGGCACGTCGCGAGGGTGTTCTTGTTGCCGCGGTACCAATGGTTCGTCATCGCCGTTGGATGGCCGGTATCCCGATCACCGAAGCTCAGCTATTGGGCGGCCCGCATTCTCATCTCAACCGCCTTCTGGTTTTGCAGGAAGATGATCAATTGGCGGCGTTGATGATCGAACGACTTCTGCAAGAAGGTATCGATTTAATTTATTTTGAAGATTTGCCGGAGAGCTTTCCCGATCAGATATGGCTTGAAATTTTTTGCCGCCGCAATGAACTTGCGCTTGATATCCGAAAAGTGCGCCAATCTCCATATATACCAACTGTGGGAGATTATGAAGAATATCGCCGGGGGTTATCCAAAAAGTTCCGGCAATTGCTCAATAATCGTCTCAATCGAATTAACCGGGAAGGCGGGTTCAATATCACCGTGGTTGAAACGGAAAGCGACTTTGACGCAATTGAACCCGATATTAGGTCTGTTTCCGCCGATAGCTGGCAGGGCTCGGAAGGGAGCGGTATATTTTCCGGTGACACGAATTCCACTTTTTATCTTAATCTAATCAGACATTCCATGGCCGAGGGGTATGGGCAGATTTCTGTTTTGTACTTTGATCACAGGCCGGCCGCCTTTGAGTATCATATTCGTCATGCCGGAACTGAGTACTGCTTAAAATCGGAATACTCTCGGAAATTCGATCGGGTATCGCCCGGAGCGGTTCTCGATATGGAATTGGTCAAAAGGGCCTTCGATTCGGAAGTTACGACCTATGATTTGCTTGGGTTTTCCGATTCGTACAAGCTTCGCTGGACTGATCGACTGGCTCCGTATTATCGTTACTTCATCTTCAATCGCTCTCTGGCGGCCAGAGCCGCTTATGCACTCTATTTCCGCTGTGGCAATCGGTTGAGAAATCTGAAAAGCCGCATAGCGTCCTCATAGACCCGTCCTGTCATCTCCCCGATAAGTATTCCAAAAATCTCTCTATGAAATGAAGAGGTTATTGAAAGATGGGTTTAGCAATTACTTCTCGATATCGTCCCGCCCCAGCCGGCGCAGGCCGACCAATAAACGACGGGGAAGATATCCAACCAAGGTTGGCCCCGACCGTCGAGGATAAAGAAACAGGTTGTAATATAGTCGTTTTTTAGGGTGCCAAACCGATATCCAGGGATCATCTGACAGAAAGTTGATCTCCTTGATTTCGCCGATTTTGAATACGCTTTCGAGAATCTTTTCAAACAAAACATGACCCGGCGAAAAAGCAGCGAATGCTTCCTCATACCCCATTTTTTCAAACACCAGAGTGTTTTCCATACGGATGGCTAGAAGACCGGCGATCGGTCGATCATCGAGTAAAAGAAAATACCAGTGCAACCAGTTTAAATCCTGCAAGTGTTTAATTAGTTCGGCATAATAGGCACTTTTTGATGATTTGCGAGCGATGGCGCTTCCCGTTCGGCCTTTCCATCCCGAACCTTCGATTTGGATGAATGTCTCCAGATCCTGATCGGTAATTGATTTACCGTGGTGATGTTCAAGGCGGATATTTCCCCGGGCCATAAGCTGCCGAGTGGCTTTTTGAATATTGCGGCGAAATCCGCTGCTCAGCCGGGCCCGGAAACTATCGTATGTGCCGGTAATTTCCATATAGGTGCCGTAACCGTCAAAATCGCGAACCACTCGTTGGTTGATCTTCTCAGGTGATAAGATCGATATAGATGGCGATTGATGGTGAATGCGTTTCAGACTCAATTCGTGTCGGTGCGGGAAGATTCGTTCAAGACCAGTCATAAACAGAGAAATGATTTCCTTCTCGCGACCGGTAGCGATTAGAATATCGGTAGGGTAGGGTACACGCAGCCGGCATTGCTGTCGGAACGGTTTCGATTTTGATCGAATGATCGGGAGAACTCCGATCAAGGACGAATTTTCACGCGCCAAAAGACAAGTCCAGCTCTCACCTGTGCCCAGGCGGTGCTTCAAATACGGCGCCACCCAGGCATGGGCCAGCATCGGCAGGCGCAATGGTGATTGGGCGGCGAGTTGATTCCACTCAGCCGCATACGCTTTCATTTGCTCAAACGTATCAACGGCTGTGATCTCAATTTTCTGTATCGCTGTTGACAGATCGGAATCCATTTAACGCGTACCATCGAATATCTGGTTTGGGCCTCCCATATATGCCTTTTCGGCAGGGTCGAGGATAATTTATAGAATATTCGAACTGCATGCCACTCTTTTACAGAGTCTATTTTCGGAGAGACGAGTTTGATTATGGAGAGAATACTAGAATGGTTTGTCCGGCCGACCACTTTGATCGTCGGTCTTGACGGCGATCCAATATGAGTTGGTATCATGATCGAATTTTCTGTAAAGCGGGTCTCTCCCGATAATTCTCATAAACAGGGCCGGTATAGTGATAATCGTATAAAAGGCTACGGTCAGGATAATTCCGGTCATCATCCTGCCCAGTACTTCAGCCGCCTTCATCCAACCCCATTCGATTGGAGCCAGTATTTTGGGCCGAACCAACGCCGAGAGAAGAAAAATCAGGGCCAGCCCGGCAGGAACCGGCCAAGCCGTTTTCTCCAACCACCACATGAAGCTACCCATTAGGGCCAGAACGGTGGCCATGGTCAATCCATAATTGCGAAGTTCGGCTTTCGTTTTTTTGGCCGGCATATCAGTTTTGTCTTTATCCTGATTATTATTCGTCGGGGCCGGTTGTTCTTCTTTATAGAGGATGAAATCCTCCAGCACGAGAAGGTCGATCTCAGTCTGCATAAAACAGTTATAGGCATCTTCGGGAGAACAGACAATAGGTTCTCCACGCCGGTTGAACGAAGTATTGATAATAACTCCGCATCCTGTTTTTTCCCGGAAACGTGAGATCAGAGCATGAAAGCGGGGATTGTCATGGCGGTTTACTGTTTGAACGCGAGCTGAATAGTCGATATGTGTAACCGCCGGAATATCGCTACGGATCGATTTAAGTCGATCCAGCCCGGATAATTGTTTTTGAGCTTCGGTCGGCTCGATGAGATGCTTTTCATGAACCGGTGAGACCAGCATCATATATGGTGATTCTCGGTCGAGATCAAAATATTCGGCAGTATCCTCGGCCAAAACAGCCGGCGCGAAGGGGCGGAACGATTCGCGCTTTTTCACTTTCAGATTAATCCTGGTCTGCATATCAGGATCTCTTGCGTCGCCGATAATACTTCGGTCCCCCAAAGCTCGCGGCCCGTATTCCATCCGGCCGGAAAACCAGCCGATGACTTTACCCGAGGAGATGGCTTCGGCTGTCTTTTCAAGAATAGCGTTCTCCTCATGGCGGTGAGCGGGATAATTTTCGTTTTTCAGCCAGTTATTTATCTCATTGCTATTCCATGACGGCCCCAGGCAGGAACCCTGCTGAAAATCATGATTGTTTTCAGGTGTCCGCCGATTATTACCCAGTAGTTGATACCAGGTAAATAGGGCGGCTCCCAGCGCGCCTCCGGCGTCCCCGGCGGCGGGTTGAATCCAGATTTGATCAAAAATATTTTGCCGCAAGATTTGACCATTGGCGACGCAATTAAGAGCCACGCCTCCGGCCAGGCACAGGTTTTTCTCTCCCGTTTCGTGTCGCAGATGACGCGCCTGGCGGAGCATGATTTCCCCGGTGACTTCCTGCAGTGAGCGGGCCAGATCCATGTCCTTCTGCGTCAAATCGCTTTCAGGTTGACGCGGCGAGCCTTCGAAGAGGCGATGGAATTTATCCGATGTCATGGTCAGGCCTTGGCAATAATTGAAATAGTCCATGTTCAAGCGGAAACTACTATCCTCTTTGAGATCAATCATATTATCGAGGATAGTCTGGACATATTTTGGCTGACCGTACGGAGCCAGGCCCATGACTTTGTATTCGCCGGAATTGACTTTGAAGCCGAGGTAATGGGTAAAGGCGGAGTAGAGCAGGCCCAGACTGTGAGGGAAACGCATTTCATTCCCGATTTGGAATTTGTTATCCCGGCCGGTACCCCACGAGGCAGTAGCCCATTCGCCTACGCCATCATTGGTCAGAATGGCTGCGCGCTCAAAGGGCGAGGGGAAAAAGGCGGCGGCGGCATGGGATTGATGATGTTCCGTATAAATTATATTGCCGTTATAGCCGGGAAGCTCACTCTTGATTTTATCACCGATCCAGAGTTTCTCTTTTAACCACAGGGGCATTGATTTCAAGAAGGAAGCCAACCCGCTTGGGGCATAAGTCAGGTATGTTTCCAGCAGACGTTCGAATTTTATCCAGGGTTTTTCATAAAAGGCAATATAATCTAGCTGTTCGGCCCCAAGGCCGGCTTCTCGCAGGCAGTATTCGACGGCCTGTGTCGGGAAGCGAAAATCATGCTTGACTCGGGAAAAACGTTCTTCCTGAGCGGCGGCGACGATACGGCCATCCTGCACCAAACAGGCCGCGCTGTCATGATAAAAGGCTGAAATACCGAGGATATTCATCCTGGCTAATTTCCCGGAGCTGTGGTTTACTTTTTGGTTCTATTTGGCAGTAATATGCCGGTCTTTTTCCCGATGGTCAAGTTAAAGGTCTGCCCGGCAACAGGGCAGTGGTCAATAATCTTTACGGATCAACCGATGCTATGTATAATGGCCTGTTGAAATTAGTGGATACGGGCAGGTTGAACAGATATTTTTCTATGGCTGGAGTCGGTATAATCGTATATAATTAGTATGCCTTCCCGGTTGTAACCAGAGAGGAATGAATTGGCCGTATATCAACAGAATCGGCCCGGAATTTAGATGACTTCACCCAATAGATCAAAGCCGGCATCGAACGTAGAATGGCAGGAGGATCGATATCCGCAGCCATTGATCAAAAAACGGACGCCTTTTACGTACTTTCAGGCGGGATGGCGTTTTTTGACCTACTTGTTTCAACGGGAAATGCGCTATTATCGCAAAAGGCCGATCGATACCCTCTTTTTCCTGACTTATCGGTGTACTTCCCGCTGTAAGACCTGTACCCTTTGGCAGAGAACAGACAAAGCGGATGAAATGTCTCTGGACGACTGGAAAAGAACAGTCGATATGTGTGCTGAGCAGGGGGCCACTTATTTCGAAATGTTCGGTGGTGACGCTCTTTTGCGGCCGGATGTTTTAGTACCGCTGGTAGAGTATATCAAGTCTCAGCCCGGTTTGGCTTGCGATCTGGTGACCAATTGTAATCTGATGACCGAGAAGATGGCCCGGGGACTGGTGGAAGCCCGGATCGACGACATCTGGATTTCGATGGACGGTGTTGCCGAGGATCATAATCTGGTCCGAGGGAAAGAGAGGACATTCAACCGCGTGGAGATGACAATTAAGTGGATGCTCGAATCCCGCGGGTCCTCGCCATATCCGCTGCTTCATGCCAACACCACCGTCTCAAATCTCAATTACAACACATTCGACCGCGTTCTGCCGTATGCCGACCGGATGGGGATGGATTTTAATCATCTGGAGTATGTGGGCGAATTCTGGGATGAACTTTTAGATCAGTCGATTATCGACGGCGTCCGGCCCAATCCTTATTTTGTGCGTCAGGATGGACTGTCCGTGCTGGTCAACGAAGAGCAGGCACGGACGATCAAAGCCAAAGTGGCGCAGATGAAAAAGGATGTACGCCGGATGAACATCAGTCTGCAATGTGAAAACGTTGACAAACTTTCGATCAAGCAGATGATCTCCGGTTTTTGCGATAATCGCCGTTGCTATATCACCCGAGGCAAGGTAACCGTCGATCCCAAAGGGAATGTCGTCGGCTGCGGGTTTTATGGTGATTGGATTTTGGGCAATGTTCGCCAGCAACATTTGAAAGATATTTGGAACGGCGAAAAGCATCGGCAGTTTATGAAGCATATTGCCCAGGGAAATATGAAAATTTGTGATCATTGTATTTTGGGTGTGCAGCGTAATCCCACCCCGGCTCAGAATATCCGCGATTATTTCAACCGGGCTCTGGGTCGAGACCGGACATAAGGGGAATCGGTGGCGGCCATATCAATCATATCCAAAGGCCGGCGATTGTATCGTCGGGAAGGTCTAAGGGGGCTTTTGGCGGCGGCTTTTCGCAAGCTGTATGACCGTCACCAATCGGTCTGGTATGATCGAACCCTCGATGATATGGAGCTGATCAAACCCCATTTCGAAGGCCGACTCGATTTTGATAATCCGGAAAAAGTAATCGACTGGATAAACAGTCTAAAAATCTCCGGGATCAACGATCCGATTGAAATAGAAAAAATGAAGGAGCGCGGTCATCTTTTTGTCGGTATAATGAACGGCGCCGACATTATCGGCTATATTAAAATCGGCTGGGATAAAGTGTATGTCCTCGATTACCGCCTTGATATGCAGATACCACCGAGCGAATGTTTTTACATCGATCTCTTTGTGGCTCCGGAAAGCCGGGGGTTGGGTGCCGGTCCTTTTATTGTTTCGGCCTGTATGATAGAAATGAGGAAACGAGGTTTTACCGGTAGTATCATGCATGTCCGCACTGATAAAACACCAATGCTCAAATCGGC